>JAZUMP010000049.1:0-44395 GCA_045603725.1 Christensenellaceae bacterium | reverse complement strand
TTTTAAAATTTAACGTATTTATAAAATTGAAAAATATTAAAATATTATTATAATATCGAAAAATATACAATATTTTCAATTTAAAATTTAACCGTTAAAATAAAAAAGATTAAAAAAACTGCTACAAAAATTAATATTTAGTGTATAATATATATAATTATTTATTTAACTATTGGAGATTTTTAATGCCAAACTCAATTTTAACCCCAATAACCTTATGGCAAAATTTTGATGACGGTTTACCACTTAAAGAAGTCGTAATCAAAACGATACCTATGGGGACTGCGGATTTTAATTATATATATTTTTCAGGAAGGCAAACGGAAAGTAGTAGGGTACGTATATACGGTTTATACGCTAAACAAAAAGAGAAATCTTTGGGCTCTATTCTAATTTTGCCTGACGCTAAAGATACTATTGACCAAGAACTCGTTTTACATTTTTCTTCTTTAGGGTATGACGTGTTATGTGTAGACTATCGCGGTGAAATGGAAAATACTACCGATTTTACTAAATATCCATCTGACGTTGAGTATGCAAATTATATAAAGTGTGATAGGTCTTTTAATTTTGTTGACAATACGGCAAAAGAAACGTGCTGGTATGAATGGGCATCGGTTGCCAGATACGCAGTTAGTTTTTTAAAAAATAAGAATCCATCGCAAAAAATCGGCGTTTTAGGAATAAAGCACGGCGCAAACGTTTTATGGCAATTAGCGTCTATGGATAAAAGGGTTGACGCTTCTATTTTTTTATTTGGAGCAGGATGGCTTGCATATAAAAACTTATTTAAACTTGAAGGTAATTCTATAGAAATTGACGATGAGCGTACTAAATTTTTAGCGGGAATTGAATCTCAAGCATATGCACAATTCGTTGAGTGCCCCGTATTATTTTTAACTACTACAAATTGCGATGAGTTTGATTCTGAAAGGGCTATGGATACTATTATTAGGCTTAAAAACCCTAACGATTGCTACGTTAATTTCGTAACAAACGCTAAATCGGTTTTAAACTTAAATTCCTTAAAAAATTGCGAATTGTTTTTTAGTAAATACGTTTCGGGCGCTAAAATAAATTTAGGTCAACCTAAAATAGATATTGATTTTGACTGTGAAGATATTGTTTATAACGTTACGGCAACAAAAAAGGCGGATATTTCTTCAGTTCAAGTCTTTAGCAGTTTTAACGACGTTAATCCAAAAGAAAGAATATGGTATAACGTTTTAAATTACACGAAAAATAAAAGTGGGGCATATAAATTCCGTCAAAGAATACTTGGCGAGTGTAATATGGTAATTGCTTTTGCAGTCGTTAAGTATAATAACGGCTTTACCGTTAGCACTAATTACGTATATAGTAAAAACGTTGATTACGTTACTTCTTCAATATTCCCGTCGGTATTATTTAGTTCGTCTAAAATGCCTACGACTTTTATTGTTGAAAATATAAAAACTGAACTTATAGGGAACGTATTTTCATTTGACAAACTTTACTCGTTAAAGCAAGGTCCTAGCGAAATTTTTGGTATTTATTCTGAAAACACCTTAACTTCTTACGCTGTGAGAAAGATTGCTTCTAAATTAAACGACGACTCGTTTATTAAGTTTGATTTATATTTAAAAAATAACGATATTTTAACTGTTAAATTAAACACGGCGTCTAATACGGAATACTTTTACACTTTACCTGTTGAAAGTGGTGAATTTTGGCATAATATTCAACTCCCACTTTGTGATTTTAAATCCAATTTAAGTCAATCCATTAAAAACTTTAAAGAAATTACTTCAATTTCAATTTCTTCAGTCGGTGGATTTATGATTAATAACTTTATTATAATTTAAGGTGAAAAATGACGGTTAATATAGGTGATATTGTAACGACTAAGAAAGTCCATCCTTGCGGAAGCAATAAATGGGCTGTGGTTAGAACGGGCGCTGATATTAAAATTAAATGCGTTAAATGTGAAAGGATAGTTATGTTTCCTTTAGCGAATTTTGATAAAATTATAAAAAAAAGTGGAGATAAAAATGGATGAACAACTAGTTCAAAAACCAAATAATAAAAAATCTAAATTATTTGATATTATTTTTTTATCAATCTTAATTATTTTGACTTTGTTTTTGATTTTCGTAACTCAGTTTTGGGTTTCACTTTCAATAGTTGACGGCGATTCTATGAATCAAACTTTAACTAACGGCGATATTTTAATAACCGATATGCTTAAAAGCCCAAGACGTGGTGATATCGTAGTATTTAATTATGACGAAAATGAAACTTTTATTAAACGAGTTATTGCAGTTGAAGGCGATACTATTTATAATGACGATGACGGCAACGTTTGGCTCAAAAAGTCGGGTGAAGACACCTATAGTCTTTTAAACGAGAAATATTTAGTTGAAGGCACTAAAACTGAAATTAAATTTTACGTAGAATTGAAAAGTGGAGAATTTTTCGTTCTTGGAGATAATAGAGGGAATAGTCAAGATAGTAGAGTTTTTGGCCCGATAAAAAGAGAGCAGATTAATGGGGTTGTTAGCGAGTTTTGGGTAAAAAATAAAAAATTAACTACTAAATTTTTTGCTTTTAGGAGAAACATATGACGTATTTTTACGATAATATTTTTTTAAATAAATTAAAATTAAAAAAGAAAATTCATTTATCTATTATAATTTTAATTATGGCGTTAATGATTGTATCGAACGTAATTTTAATAGTGGTTTTTGCGGATAAACCTTTTGGTTCAAATCTAAGAAATACTTTTCAAACAATTTCTTACGTTTTGACTATAATTTTAACTTTTATTGCAGGAATTTATTATGAAATTATTTACGCCCCAATCAAAAAATATTATATAAAAATTGTCGAATCGTTACTAGGTAAAAGGGAAGTAGCCGACGTTACAATTCTTCGTACTTATAATGATATATTAGATAAATCCGGAGTTAAATTTAAAACGATAGGAGTTTTAGAATGGTCTGAAACTCAAAACGACTACGTTGAGCGTGAAATCAATTTAGATGCGAATTTTGACGTTGATTTTAGTGAAAATCAAATGGTTAAATTTTTAATTAGTGGAAATATATTGCTAGGTTATGAGGTTAAATAATGAAAAGAAGTCAAATTGATAACAAATATAAATGGAATATTGAAGAAATTTTTGCTAGCGATAAAGATTTTTATCGCGAACTATCAGCGTTTGAAAAACAAATTGATTTTTTAAAATATAAAGGCAAATTAAATTCAAAAGAAACCTTAAAAAAATGTTTAGATGAACTTTATTTAAAAGCGTCGAATTTAGAAGTTTTTGCAGTGTACGCTATGATGAAAAAAGATGAGGACGCGTCTAATCCCTTAGGGGTTAAACTCGAGGGTGCCGTTTCAGAAGTAGAAGTGAAATTTTCTATGCAAACTGCGTTTATTGACCCGGAACTTACTTCTTTACCACTAGAAACTTTGCAAGAGTTTTGTAATGACGAAAGTTTATCTCTTTATAAAAACGACCTTAAAAAGATTATAGAAAATAAACCACACGTATTAACTGAAGAAGTTGAAAGCGTACTTGCGCAAGGCGCTAAAATATTTAGTGGATTTAAAAAAATATTTTCTTTAATTGACGACGTTGATTTAGATTTTCCAACCATTAAGGTTGACGGCAAAAAGGTTAAAATAACAGGTGCTACGTATTCGCTTATGCTTCAACATCCCGATAGGGAAGTTAGAAGAAAAGCGTTTAAGTCGTATTATAAAGCGTATAATAAAGTTTTAAACACGATTACAGCCGTATATCAAGGGAATTTAGATAAAAACGTTTTCTTTACAAGAATTAGAAAATTTAAGTCTTGCTTAGATAGAGCGCTTTTCTACGAGGAAGTTGATAAACAAGTTTATTTGAATTTAATTGATAGCGTTCATACGGCGCTTCCTACTCTTCATAGATATATAAGTGATAGGAAATCGGTTTTAGGTTACGATATAAATATGTACGACTTATACGTTCCACTCGTTGAAAATGCCGATTTAAAACTAGATTTTGAAGAAGCGTTTAATCTCGTTAAGGAAGGTTTAAAACCACTTGGAAAAGATTATTTGAGTCTTTTAGATAAAGCAAAAGACGAGCGTTGGATGGACGTTTACGAAAACGACGGTAAAAGAAGTGGCGCATACTCGGTTAGCGTTTATAATTTAAAACACCCGTACGTTTTATTAAACCACACTAAAACCACTCATAGCGTTTTTACAATCGCTCACGAACTTGGCCACGCTATGCACTCGTATATGTCAGACAAGGCACAACCGATAACCACTGCAGATTATAAAATTTTCGTTGCAGAAGTTGCTTCAACTGTTAACGAAGTGCTTTTAATCAAGCATTTAATCGCGACGACTAAGGACTTGAAAATTAAAAAATATTTGCTATCGTATTATCTAGACACTATTAGAACGACCTTGTTTAGGCAAACTATGTTCGCTGAATTTGAACACAAAGCACACTTAAAAGTTGAAAAAGGCGAAGCGTTAACTAAAGAAGAACTTAATAAAATCTATTTAAAACTCAATAAAACTTATTATGGCAGTAGCGTTAAGTCTGATAAAGAAATTTCTTACGAATGGGCAAGAATTCCACATTTTTATTCGGCTTTCTACGTTTATAAATACGCTACGGGAATAATTAGTGCCATTGCAATTTCTGAAAGAATTTTATCTGGTGAAAAGGGCGCTGTTGAAGATTATTTTGCGTTTTTATCTTCCGGCTCTAGCGATAAACCGGTTGAACTTTTAAAAATTGCCGGGGTTGATTTGACTGACATAAACACTTATAAAAGAGCATTCGTTTCATTTGAAAACGCTCTTAATGAATTTGAAAAACTTATTTAAAGGATTAATTTTATGGCAAAAGAAATTATATCTGCACTTCCGTACAACTTGGAAGCAGAGCAAAGTTTATTAGGCTCAATTTTAATTGATAAAGAATTACAATATGAAATTAGGGCAAATTTAAAAGTAGAAGATTTTTATCTTGAATCTCACAAACTCGTTTTTGAAGGTATTTGTTCGGTTTTAGACGATAATAAACCGGTTGACGTCGTAACCCTTGCCGATGAAATGGCTAAAACCCCTGCAAATATTGTCAATAGGCGTAAAGTTGATATTGCTAAACTTGCCGAAGAAATGGAGAAAAAGACTACTTTAGAAAGAGCAGGTGGAATAGGTTACTTAACTGAACTATCTAGGGCTACTCCGTCCGCATCGAACTACGAGTATTACTTAAACATTGTAAAACGTGATAGCATATTAAGAAAACTTATAAGAGCATCTGAAAATATTATTTTAGAAGCGAAAGTAAGTACGAATTCTAATACTTCCGTTGCCTTTGCCGAAAAATCTATATACTCAATTTCTGAAGACCTTGACATTTCAACTTTATCAAACATCAAGGAAGATTTCGGTGGAGTTCTCGACCTATTTAAAAATATTCAAGAAGACGCTAAATTTATGCAAGGGTTGTACACGGGCTTTACCGGTTACGATAGGTTAACGAACGGCTTACATAAAGGAAACCTTATAATTATTGCCGCACGTCCATCGGTTGGTAAATCAACTTTTGCAATGAATATCGTTGAACACGTTGCTCTTAAAAGAAACGCAGTTTGTGCAGTTTTTGCACTTGAAATGACTAAAGCGGAACTTGCCGAACGTATGGCTTGTTCTATATCTGGAGTAAGTTCAGACGTTGCAAGAAGGGGAAATCTTAGCAGTTCCGATTGGTCTAGTTTATGGAACGCTCAAAAACTCATTGAAAAAACCGATATTTATATCGACGATACGTCAATGACAACCGTTCCCGAAATTTTATCTAAATGCCGTAGATTAAAAGCAATGAAAGGCAAACTTGATTTAATAGTTGTCGACCATATTCAACTTATGAACGCGGTTAAATCAAGTGAAAACCGTCAAGCAGAAATTACGGAAATTTCGCGTGGTCTTAAAATGATTGCAAAGGAACTTGACGTTCCTGTTATTGCTTTATCACAACTTAGCCGTGCCGTTGAAAAAAATAATAGAAAACCTATACTTTCCGACCTTAGAGAATCGGGTTCTATAGAACAAGACGCGGACGTTGTTATGTTTATTCACCGTCCTGAAATGACGCCTGACGGTAAATCTGAAGGTGAGGAACAAGTTAAAAAAGACGAAGCGGAAATGATTATAGAAAAGAACCGTTCAGGTTCTCGTGGCTCCTTCAAACTAATCTTTAAAGGTGAAAAATCTAAATTCGTTAATATTGCCTATAACGAGCCTCAAGAACCTATTCCCGTTAACGATGAAAACACTTTTAAAAAGTTTGAACCTGAAGATTTTGGCTATACGCCAGACGATAGCGATATTCCACCCGTAGATGACAATGATATACCATACTAAAATTTGTAAAATCGACGATGAGTCTTTAAAATTATCAAAAAATTTAATAGAAAATCAAGAACTCGTTGCTTTCCCGACCGAAACCGTTTACGGTCTTGGTGGGCTTGCTACTAGCGATATTGCAGTTAAAAAAATTTTTGAAGCAAAAGGTAGACCGCAAGATAATCCACTTATCGTTCACGTTCATAAAGATTACGATTTGTCAAAATTAGTCTATACCGATTTTGATTATATTAAAAAATTAAAAGAAGCATTTTTACCTGGTCCATTAACAATGGTTTATAGGTCTAAGGGAAAGGTTAGTAGTTTAGTTTCCTGTGGGCTTGATACGTTAGCGGTAAGAATTCCGTCTGACGAAGGTGCACAAAAGTTTTTAAAATGTGTTAATTTACCGATAGCAGCCCCGTCAGCCAACGTTTCTAAGCATACTAGCCCTGTAACCGCTAATCACGTTTACGACGATTTAAACGGTAAAATTGAACTTGTTTTAGACGGTGGAAAATGTAAAGGTGGCATTGAATCTACGGTACTTGACGTAACTAGTGAAACTCCTAGAATATTAAGAAGTGGTTTAGTTACTTATTCTATGATAAAAAGCGTTGTTGGTAAATGTGAATATGCCGACAATAAAGAAACGGATAAAGTTCGCTCGCCAGGTGTAAAATATACGCATTATACTCCAAAGTGCGATACGATTTTATTTGATAGGGCTGATTATAAAAAAGCGCAAGAGTTTTACGATAGTTTAGTAAAACAAGGAAAAAATCCATATTTTTTATGCGATGATATTATTTACAAAGAACTTTCTGGAAATCATTTATCTTTAGGTGTAACCGGCGAAGAAATCGCTTCTAATTTATATTATAGGCTACTTGAAGGTGAAAAGGTTTCAGATTATATCGTTGCGCTTTCGGTTGATAGTGGAAGCGATATTGATAACGGGATTATGAATAGATTGTCGAAAGCTTGCAAGAGTAAATAGTGATTTTAACGAAAAATTTTGTCTTGACAAAAGTATATTAGTATATTAAAATAATATAAATAAAATAATTTAAGAGGTTAATTATGAAAATAGCATTTGGTTGCGACCACGGTGGATATGATTATAAAGATGCAGTTATATATTATCTTATTTCACAAGGTCATGAAGTTATTGATTTTGGCACTAATTCAAACGAGTCTTGTGATTATCCTGATTACTGTATTCCGGTATGTAAGGAAGTAGTTGAAAAAAGGGCTGATTACGGCATTTTAATTTGTGGTACCGGTATTGGTATGAGTATTTGCGCAAATAAAGTTAAGGGTATAAGATGTGCTCACGTAACCGATATTTTCTCTGCTGAAATGACAAGAAAGCATAACGATACTAACGTAATAGCACTTGGTGCAAGAATTTCAACTAAAGATGACGTTGTAAAGTTTGTTGATAAATTTTTAAACACGGAATTTGAAGGCGGAAGGCATCAAAATCGCGTAAATAAAGTTAACGAACTTGATAAATAATACGTATATGAAATTAACAAAGGAGTAATTATGAGCAAATTACACGTTTTCGACCACCCACTTATTCAACATAAAGTTTCTATGATGAGAATGGTGGAAACCAATACTAAAGATTTTAGAAATTTAGCAGATGAAATCTCTTTATTAATGGCCTACGAAGTTACAAGAGATTTGCCACTTGAAAAAAAGGAAATTGAAACGCCTATTTGTAAAACTATGGCAAATTTTATTTCTGGCAGAAGCATTGGCGTCGTACCTATTTTAAGAGCAGGACTTGGCATGGTAAACGGAATTTTAACGCTTGTACCTAATGCAAAAGTAGGGCATATTGGATTATATCGCGACCCTGAAACTCATATGCCGGTTGAATATTACTGTAAACTTCCTGTTGACGCTCAAGAAAGAACTATAATTGTCGTTGACCCTATGCTTGCAACTGGTGGAAGTGCAGTCGCTGCAATAGATTTTATTAAAAAACGTGGTTGTAAAGATATAAAACTCATGAATTTAATTGCCGCTCCTGAGGGTGTTAAAACCGTTCAAGACGCTCATCCTGACGTTGATATTTACGTTGCTTCATTAGATGAAAAACTAAATGACCACGCCTATATTGTTCCCGGATTAGGCGATGCTGGGGATAGACTTTTTGGAACAAAATAAATATATAATTAATATCGGGAACGTATATTTTCTTTTCCCGATATTTTTATTATATATAATTATAAATTTGGAGTGTTTATATGAAAAAAATTACGAAAGCAGTAATTCCTGTAGCCGGATATGGAACTAGGTTTTTACCGTATACTAAAGCCGTGCCAAAGGCAATGCTACCAATAATTAATAAACCTGCAATTCAAATTATTACCGAAGAAGTTATTAATAGTGGTATTACCGATATATTATTTATTGTCGGGTATAAAAATGAGATTATAAAATCGCATTTTTCTAAGTCTGAAGAACTTGAAAACGTTTTATTAGAAAAATCAAAAACTGAATTTTATAATGCAATAAAGTATCCTGAAACAATGGCTAATATTTCCTTTATTCCACAAACAGAATTAAACGGTACGGCTAAAGCGATAGAGGCTGCTAAAGATTTCGTTAACGGTGAGCCTTTTGCAATCTTATTTGGGGACGACGTTATGTATAATAGTGAAAACCCCGTTACTAAACAGTTAATTGACGTGTATAACCAAACGGGCAAAACTGTTATTGGATGTAAAAACGTACCTAAAAAAGACGTGCCTATGTACGCATCGGTTGAGTATGATAGTGTAGATGGAAACGTTTATAATGCAACTAAAATTACTGAAAAGCCAAAACTTGAAGACGTAAAAAGTACGGTATCTCCACTTGGAAGATACGTGGTTACGCCTGATATATTTGATAAAATTGCTACGCTTAAACCAGGCGCTAGTGGAGAATACCAATTTACTGATGCTTTAGATATTATTGCTAAAGAAGGTAACTGTAAAGCGCTTGTTTTTGACGGTATAAGATATGATATGGGTAGTAGGCTTGGTTTTTTAAAGGCAAATATTGAATTTGGGCTAAGAGACGAAGAATTATCCGATGAATTAAAAAAATATCTTAAGGACTTAATTGGAAATTTATAATTAATGAAAAGTTTTACTGAAGGTTTACATCAAATTTTACAAGTTGCTGAAGAAGTCAGCAAAAATAATAATTTATCATACGTTGGTACAGAAGTAATTTTGTACTCAATTTTGCTTACGCAAAAATGCGATGCGTGTGCATATTTAAACGAGTTTGGTGTTACAAAATCTTCATTTTTTCCACATTTTAGAAAGAGTTTTAGAAATAACGTTGTCGATAAATATACGCCAAATGCGTATTCGGCACTTTATACTGCTAGAGATATTTCAAGGTCTTTTAAACTTTCTTACGTTTCAACCGAGCATTTGCTTATGGCAATACTTACAATTAACGATTGCTACGGTGTAAAAATATTGCGTGCTCTCGGTGTCGATATAAGTGAACTTTATAAATTTATTTATAACAATTTAAGAAATCGCGCTCTAAAATCCAATACTTTAAAAGAACAAAATAAACCTATAAAACAGGTAAAACAAAACACACAAATCGTTAATGAATATATTAAAAGCGTTAACGAAGAAAAGGAAGATAAAGAATCTTTAGAAATTTCAAACAACAAAGTTAATCTTGATAAACTTAAAGGTCTTGGATACGATTTAACTGAAAGCGCTAAACTTGGGCTTATTGACCCAATTATTGGTAGAGATAAAGAAATTGATAGAATTATTCAAACACTTTCTAGGAAAACTAAAAACAGTCCGCTTTTAATCGGTGAAGCAGGCGTTGGTAAAAGCGCTGTCGTTGAAGGATTGGCTCTTAGAATTTCTGAAGGTTTAGTCCCTGAATTTTTAAAAAATAAAATTTTATATTCTTTAGATTTAGGAAGTATAGTAGCCGGCACTAGATATAGGGGCGACTTTGAGTCTAAAATTAAATCAATAATTGATTTTGCTAAAGAAAACGGCAATATCATTTTCTTCATTGATGAAATACATAATCTAGTTGGTGCAGGTGGAAGTGATAGTGGTAATTTAGACGCCGCAGAAATTTTTAAACCCTTAATCGCTCGTGGCGAGTTAATGGTTATTGGCGCAACTACTTTAAACGAATATTCTAAGTATATTGAAAAAGACCCAGCACTTGATAGAAGATTTCAGTCTATTTTAATTGAAGAGCCGTCTATTGACGCTACTATTGAAATTTTAAAAGGTATAAAATCGTCGTTTGAAGCGCATCACAAAGTATTTATCACTGAAGAAGCGATAATTTCGGCAGTTAAACTTTCTGATAGATATATTATTGATAAATTTTTACCCGATAAAGCGATTGATTTAATTGACGAAGCGTCATCAAAAAAGCGCGTTGAGATTACTCAAGCAGTATCTTCTATAGTTAGTTTAGAAGAAAAGAAAATTCGTTATAAAAACGAGCGTGATTACGCTTTATCTAGAAACGATTTAAATTCTGCAAAAAAAGCAGATAAACTCTATGAAGAAACAATTAAAAAAATAGAAGTTGAAAAGGTAAAGTCTTATAATAAAAGAGAAGTTAATCCAACAGTTACTGAAAACGATATTAGAGAACTTATAAGCGTTTGGACTAATATTCCAATAACTAATATAACTTCTAAAGACTCTTCTAAACTTTTATCTCTTGAAGATGAACTTGTAAAAAGGGTAATAGGTCAAAATAATGCCATTGAAACGGTTACTAAAGCCGTAAAACGCTCTCGAGCCAATTTAAAAGATCCTAACAAACCTATTGGTTCATTTTTATTCGTAGGGCCGACAGGCGTTGGCAAATCAGAACTATCAAAAGCACTTGCAGAATGTGTTTTTGGTTCTAAAGACGCGCTAATCCGTTTTGATATGAGCGAATATACTGATAAGACTTCAGTCAATAAATTAATTGGCTCTGCGCCCGGCTACGTAGGGTATGAAGAAGAGGGGCTCTTAACTGAAAAAATCCGTAGAAAACCTTATTCTGTCGTACTTTTTGATGAAATTGAAAAGGCTAATTCTGAAATATTCGACCTGCTTTTGCAAGTGCTTGACGAAGGCCGTCTAACCGATAGTAAAGGTAGGCTTGTAAGTTTTAAAAACGCGCTTATAATATTAACTTCTAATCTTGGCGCTGGCGAATCTGATAAAAAACAAGTTTTAGGATTTGGAAGTAGTGATAATGAAGTTTTAAATATTCAAAACGCAGTCAAAAAACATTTTAGACCTGAATTTATTAATAGGCTTGACGATATAGTAGTATTTAATTCATTATCAAAAGAAGATTGTTACGATATAGCAGATATTTACATAAACGAACTTATAAAGAGATTAAAAGATAATGAAATAAGTTTAATCGTTGAAAATTCAGCAGTTGACTATATTGTTGAAAGTTCGTACAGTAAAGAATATGGTGCTAGACCTATAAAGCGTGCAGTTTCTAATTATATTGAAACGATGCTTTCCGATGCTATAATTGACGGGTCTATAAATAGATTAGATAAAATTTCCGTTTATTACAATGGAAGCAGTATGGAGTATAAAAAGATTTAAATGGAAATTGGAGTTTCTACGGCGTCTTTATTTAAAAGAAAGTATAATGAAGATGCACTTACGGTATTAAATGAAATAGATGCAAAAGTTTGTGAAATATTTTTGTGTACTTATCAAGAATATACTCCCGAATTTGCTAAACTTTTGCTTGAAAGAAAGGGCAATTTAACAGTTCACTCTATTCACACTTTAAATACACATTTTGAACCACAATTATTCGGTGCAAGTCCAAGAGCAGTCCAAGATGCGTATAAAATTATGGCTAGTTGCTTAAATACTGCAAAAATTTTAGGCGCAAAAAATTACACGCTTCACGGCATTGCAAGATTTAAAAAGGACGCAAAATACAACAATTACGCGGTTATTGGCGAAAAAATGCAAAAATTAAAGAGTTTTTGTGAGAGTTTTGACGTTAATTTATGCTTAGAAAACGTCGAGTGGGCATATTATAATCACGTAGGATTTTACAGTGAGATTGAGCCTTACTGTAAAGGTTTAAAAACTTGTTTAGATATAAAACAGGCAAGAATTTCAACCGATAGTTATATAGATTATATAAATGAAATGGGTAATAATATAAACACTGTTCATTTATCTGACGTTACAAATACGGGAAAAATTTGTTTACCAGGCAAGGGTAATTTTGATTTTGAAGATTTATTTAAAAGGTTAAAAGACGTTAATTTTAACGGAGCAATGCTTATTGAAGTATACTATGATAATTACTCTGAAATAAATGAAATCAAAGATAGTTTAAATTATTTAAGAGATTTAAAATCTAAAATTTTTTAACATAAAGGAGACTAATATGGCAAATCGCAACTGTGAAAAATGGCAAAAAACTATGCAACTTCGTTTTGATTATAACAATATGATGAAAACTTTTGTTGGCGAAAATGAAGGTTTTAGTGAAGAAGATATTAAAAACAACTATGATTTTGCAAAAACTGCTTATGATAAATTCTCAAGTATTCGCGGAACGGGAATGACTGGTTGGGCAGATTTGCCTTATAATCAATCTGAAATAGTAAAAGACGTTATTGCAACTGCTGAAAATATTCGTAAAAACTATAAATATTTCGTAGTACTCGGAATTGGTGGCTCTGCTCTTGGACCAAGCGCAGTTTTCCAAGCACTTTGTCATTTACATCATAACGATTTACCGGACGATAAAAGAAATGCTCCTAAATTTTACGTTGAAGATAACGTTGACCCTGAAAGAATGCAGGCTCTTCTTGACGTTATCGACGTAAATCAAACTATGTTTAACGTAGTAACAAAAAGTGGTGCAACTAGCGAAACAATGGCTCAATATCTTATTATTATGGATATTTTAAAAGCAAAGTTTGGCGAAAATGCGAAAGATCATATTATCGCAACGACTTCAAGTAATAAAGGTAACCTTATTAAAATTGCTAAGGAAGAGAATTTGAAAACTTTTTATATTCCTGACGGAGTAGGTGGTAGGTTTTCAGAACTTTGCCCGGTAGGACTTCTTCCTGCAAGCGTATTAGGTATTGATATAATTGAACTTTTAAAAGGCGCTGAATATATGGATAAATTATGTTCAACTAATAACGTTTATACTAACCCAGCGCTTATGAGTGCACTTTTATCTTATCTTTCAATTAATAAAGGTAAAAATATTTCAGTTATGATGCCGTATGCTGACGGACTTAAACTCGTTGCCGATTGGTACTCGCAACTTTGGGCTGAAAGTTTAGGTAAAACTGAAGATAATAATGGCAATAAAGTATTCGTTGGTCAAACACCTGTAAAAGCGCTTGGCGTTACAGACCAACACAGTCAAGTACAATTATATACCGAAGGGCCTTTTGATAAAGTTACTACTTTTTTAGCAGTTGATAATTATAGAAAAACTTTCAAAATTGCCGATGGTTGCGAAGAAATTCCCGACGTTAACTTTTTGTGCGGGCACACTTTAAACGAACTTATAACTGCTGAAAGAGTTGCTACCGAATACGCGTTAACCGTTAAAGAAAGATTAAATAGAACTATTTATTTACCAGAAATTAACGCGTTTACAATCGGTCAGTTGTTATTCTTCTTTGAACTTGAAACTGCATATGCAGGCGAAATGTTTAATATTAACACTTATAACCAACCTGGCGTTGAAGGTGGTAAAAACGCAACGTACGCTTTACTTGGCAGAAAAGGTTATGAAGAAAAGAAAAAAGAACTTCAAAATGCTCCACAAAAACAAGATAAATTCATAATTTAATAAAATTTAACATATATAAAATACAAGCGAATTGCTTGTATTTTTTTATGAAAAAAATTAAAAAGAAAAATAAAGGATTTAAAGCGCTTATGTTTGCGCTCTTTTTAGCAATATTTTTTACACTTTATTCTTTTTCTAACAAAATGCTAATAGAAATTGGAGTTAGTACTTATTCGGGCATGCTTTCTTCGGCTTCATATTACGCATTGAGCAAAGCGTTAGAGCCTAGTTTTGATTTTGGAGATTATTTTCAAATAGAAAAGAATAACGACGGCGATATTTCTATGATTTTAACAAACTCTTATCAGTTTAATTTATTATCAAATAAAATAGTTGATGGCGTTAGTGAATTTTTTAACGAAAAATTAAGTGAAGGGGTAGAAGTTCCTATCGGTGTATTTACGGGTATATCGCTTGTTTCAGGATTTGGGAAAAAGGTAAAAATGCCACTAATTACTATATCTTCGATAAAATGTGATATAATATCATCTTTTACTGACGCAGGAATAAATCAAACTAAGCACTCACTTGTAATTAATATAATTCCTGAAGTGTTTGTCGTTACTAGATTTTCAACTAAAGACTTGAAAGATTCCATTTCCATTTTGATTTATGAGAATATTATAGTTGGCAAAATTCCCGAAACCTATTTAAGTGGCAGTATAATTTCTACTCAAAAGTCTTTAAATTAATTGACAAAACGTTAATTAATACTTATAATAGTTATAGTTTAATATAAGACTATGACAAAGACAGGCCGTTTTGTTATAAGGTCAGAGAAAAAACCCTAGCGCTGTAAGGTTTTACTTATTGATAAACGGTTATTCACTTTAGAGTTACTATTCTGAAAGCATATTTTGCAATTAAGTTTAGTCGGTTGTTACGTTATAACAAATAAGGTGCGAAATACTTTTCGCATAAATTAAGGTGGTACCACGAATTAAGCGTCCTTTTTCTAGGGCGCTTTTATTTTTTATAAGGAGTTAAAAATGCAAGAAAAAATATCTCAAATCAAAAATTTAGCGATTAACGATATAAATTCGGCTAAAGATTTAAAAGAACTTTTTGACTTTAAAGTTAAATATCTTGGTAAAAACGGTAGCGTTACTGAACTTATGAAAGGTATGAAAGATATACCTAAGGAAGATAGACCGCAATTTGGTAAAATCGTAAATGATTTAAGAGTGGAAATCGAAAGTGCAATAAATAGTAGGGAAGGCGTTTTAAAAGAAATAGAACGTCAAATCACTTTTGAAAAGGAAGCGATTGATATTACGCTTCCAGGTAAATCCAACGAATTTGGCACTCTTCACCCTATAACACTTGTAAAAAACGAACTTATTAACGCTTTTTTAGGTTTAGGTTTTGAAATTTTTGAAGGTCCTGAAATTGAAGAAGATTATTATAACTTTAAAATGCTCAATATTCCTGAAGACCATCCTGCAAGAGATATGCAAGATACTTTCTATTTTAATAGCAACATTTTACTTCGCACTCAAACTTCAGCAGGCCAAGTTAGGGTAATGCTTGATAAAAAACCTCCTATCAAAATTTTAAGCCCTGGTAAAGTTTATCGTTCTGACGACGATGCTTCCCACTCTCCAATGTTCCATCAAATGGAAGGATTAGTAGTTGATAAGGGCATCACTTTATGTGATTTAAAAGGAACTTTAGACGAGTTCGTTAAAATTATTTTTGGTAAAGATACAAAAACAAGGCTCCGCCCTTCGTATTTCCCGTTTACCGAGCCAAGCGTTGAGGTTGACGTTTCTTGTTCAGAATGCCACGGTAAGGGCTGTAAATTATGTAAAGGAACTGGCTGGATTGAAATTTTAGGTGCAGGAATCGTAAATAAAAAGGTGCTTGAAGGCTGTGGCATTGATTCTTCAGTTTATTCTGGTTACGCATTTGGTATGGGTATTGAAAGAATTGCTATTTTAAAATATAAAATTCCAGATATCCGTTTATTCTTTGAAAACGACGTTCGCTTTTTAAAGCAATTTAAGTAAGAGGTGTGATATGAGACTTCCATTAGAGTGGTTAAATGATTACGTAGATATTAGTGATATTTCAGTAAGTGAACTTCAAGCAAAACTTTTTTCTTGTGGTTTTGAGGTTGAAGAAGTTATTGAAGTAGGTAAAGATATTTCAAAAGTAGTTGTAGGTGAAGTTGTTTCGTGTGAAGATATTGAAGGAACACATTTACATCTTTGTAAAGTTGACTGTGGCGAGCACGGTGAATTTCAAATTTGCTGTGGGGCAGATAACGTTAAAGTTGGCATTAAAGCACCTTGCGCACTCGTTGGTGCAACGGTTTTAGCAACGGGTAGCGACCATAAAACCGTCGAGGGCGTAATGACTATTAAAGCAGGTAAACTCCGTGGTTACGATTCGTTCGGAATGCTTTGCGCCGGCGCTGAAATCGGCGTTACTGAAGAAATGTATAAAGGTGCTTCTTACGACGGTCTTTTAATATTAGATAATTCTTGCCAAAATGGTCAAGACGTTAAACCGATAGTTGGGCTTGATAGCGTTATATTTGATATAGGCGTTACCGCTAATAGACCTGATTGTCAAAGCATTTTAGGTTTAGCAAGAGAAGTTTCGGCAGTCTTAAACAAACCTTTAAAAATGCCTGATTTAACTTATAAAACTGAAGAAATTAAGGTTGAAGACAAATTAAAACTTACGGTTATTGATAACGACCTTTGTCCAAGATATCTTGCTTCTTACGTTTACGATATAAAAATAGAGCCATCGCCTAAGTGGATGCAAAAGCGCTTAGCACTTATGGGAATTAACTCTATAAATAATATCGTTGATATTACTAACTTCGTTTTAACTGAAATTGGTCAACCAATGCACAGTTTTGACTACAATTTATTAGAAGGCAAGCAAATAGTTGTAAGGCGCGCAAAAAACGGCGAAAAAATTACAACGCTTGACGATAAAGAATTTGAACTTAACGATTCTAACCTTGTTATTTGTGACGAGTTCAATCCACAATGCCTTGCTGGTATTATGGGTGGCAAATCAAGTTGTATTGATGAAAATACGAGTGCAGTAGTATTTGAATCTGCTATGTTTAAAAGAGATAATATCAGAAGAACTTCAAGAGCGCTCGGCAAACGTTCTGATTCTTCTTCACGTTTTGAAAAGGGAACTGACGCATATCTTGCTAAACTTGGTATGGAAAGGGCGTTATCGCTTATTTCTATGCTTAACGTAGGAAAAATTGCAAAAGGTTCATTGGACGCAAACAGTGCAAGTTTAGAGCCACAAGTATTAGATACTCAAATTTCTAAAATTAACGGCGTTCTTGGCATTGAAGTCCCAACTGACGTTATTACCGATATTTTATCTAGATTAGATTTTAAAACGGAAATAAACGGTGATAATATTAAAATAACCGTACCACTTTATAGAGATGATATTGAAGATTATCCTGATATTGCTGAAGAAATAATTAGAATGTACGGATACGATAATATCGTAGATACTTTACTTGATAAAGCATCAATTACAGTTGGTGGTTTAACTAAAGAACAACGCGATATTGATATTTGTAAAAATTATTTCGTTTCACAAGGTTTTTCGGAAGCGATTACTTACTCTTTCGTTTCTGAAAAAGAGTACGAAATATTTGGTCTTGATAAAAATAGCGATGAATATAAGTTTATTAAACTTTTAAATCCTCTTGGCGAAGATTTATCGGTTATGAGAACGTCGCTTGTTCCATCTATTTCAAGAATTATCGTTAACAACCTTAATAAAAAGAATTTATCGGGTAGAATTTTTGAGTTTGCTAAAAAATATAAACCCAAATCATTACCACTTACTGAGCTTCCAAGTGAAGAAATGTGCATATCTCTTGGTATGTTTGGCGAAAATGAAGACTTCTTTACTCTTAAAGGGGTTGTAAACGGCTTATTACAAGTAATTCACGCCACCTTTAAGGTTGATTATAGAAAGTGTGATAAACCTTTTATGCACCCAACTAGAAGCGCTAATATTTATTTTGGCAACAAAGAAATAGGTTTTATTGGTGAACTTCATCCGGTAGTAGCCGAAAAATTAGGCACCGATAAACGTATTTACGTTGGCGAAATTTATTATAATTTAATAAATTCAATGCTTAATAAAAAGATTATCTTTAAACCTTTTGCCAAATATCCTTCAGTGGAGAGAGACTTGGCTTTAGTCGTAGATAAAAAGGTTACTCACGGCGAAATTGAAAGGTCTATTAAAAAACTTTCAGATAAATCGTTAGTTTCAGTTGAACTTTTCGATATATACGAAGGCGGTAAACTTTTTGAAGAAGGTAAAAAGAGTATGGCGTATCATTTAGTATTCTCACTACTTGACCGTTCTCTTACACAAGAAGAAGTTGATGAAAATATCAATAAAATTTTACAAGGTCTTAAAAAACAAGGCATAGAACTTAGATAAAACTAAATTGCCACCGCATAATTTTTGCGTGTGGCAATGCTTATAAAAGGGTATTTATGGAAATATTAGCGCCTGCAGGCAATAAAGAAAATTTAATAGCCGCAATTAACGGTGGTGCTAACGCCGTATATCTTGGCCTTACGGATTTTTCTGCAAGGAAAAGCGCTGATAATTTTTCGCTTGACGATTTAAAATTTGCGATTAATTATGCAAAAACATTTAACGTTAAAGTTTATTTAACAGTAAATACTTTAGTTAAAAATAGCGAAATTAAATCTTTTATTGATACTATAATTAAAGCATATTCTCTTGGCGTTGACGCTTTTATATTACAAGATATATTTTTAGGTAAATACTTAAAAAAATTACTTCCTAAAATTAATTTACATCTTTCAACTCAAGCGGGCGTTTGTAACGTTTACGGCGCAAAACTCGCTAAAAAATGTGGATTTTCGAGAGTAATTCTTGCAAGGGAAACTACTCGTGAAGATATTAAAGAAATTACTAAAATAATAGAAACTGAAGTTTTTGTGCAAGGTGCACTTTGTACGGCTTTTTCAGGGCATTGTTATTTTTCATCGTTTGTTGGTGGAAATAGTGGTAATCGTGGATATTGTAAGCAACCTTGTAGAAAAAAATGTTCGTATTATAATAATCAAAATATAAAATTGACTTCTGGTTATTCATTATCGCTTTCCGACCTTAAATTATCTTCTAAACTTAACGAACTTATAAATATAGGCGTTTCTTCAATTAAAATTGAAGGACGTATGAGAAGTAAAGAATACGTTTATTACTCTACGAAACTCTATAGTGAACTTATAAACGGCAAATTTAATAAAGAAACTGAAATAAACCTATATAAAACCTATAACCGTGGCGATTATACGCTTGGACTAGCGTTTAATCAAGATGAATCTTTTATTTCTAATAAAATTCAAGGACATAAAGGGTATTTTATTGCTAATATTAAAGGATTTAAGCGTGATAATCTTATTGTTGATAAAAATATCGCCTTAAACGCTGGTGATAGTTTTAAAATTATAAGAAACGGCTATGAAGTAGGGAACGCTATATGCGTTAAATCAAATTACGGCTTAAATATTAAATATAAGGGTGACGTTAAGGTTGGCGACGAGTTATATATTACAAAAGATACGTCGTTCAATAACAAAATACTATCTAAAAAGTCTAATATTTTAGTTAAAGTTTACGCAAAACAAGGTGAATATTTAAAACTTGAAGCAAACGGTGTTGAAGTAATAGGAGATGAGCCTTTACAACTTGCAAATTCTAGCCCAACAAGTAAAGAAGAGATTATTAAAAACCTTAAAAAAACTGATATTTACCCGTATAATCCATCGGTTGAATTTGAATATTTTGATGAAAATCTTTTTATCGTTAAGAGTAAATTAAATCAATTACGCGCAGAACTTTACAGTAAATTGTATAATGGAAATTGTTGTAGATTTTACGATTATAAAAGCGAAAATATAAATTTATCTATTTCTAGTAATATTGATTTTAATAGTGGAAATTCAGTAATTTTATCTAAAACCGCTAAAATATCTAACGATATCAAAAACGTTATTTATTCGCCAAGCGACTACAATATAAATCCAAAAGAATTTTTAAGTTTTGATAAAGTTAAAAACGTATGGCTTTACTTGCCACCGTTTATGAGTGGTGTTGATTTATCTATAATAGATAATTATATAAACGATTTTTACGGTGTATTTATAGAAGGTTATTGGGGTTTAGAATACGCTGAAAGTAAAAATTTATTTGTTTTTGTTGGAACGGGGGTCAACATCTTTAACTTTATAGACGTAAATGAAATTTTATATTATAATAATATAAAACAAATTTGTTTATCTAAAGAACTTTCTCTTAAAGAAATAAATGAATTTAACGGTAATTTTACGCTATTAAACGCATCTGAACTTCAAATAATGGATTTAATATACTGTCCATTTTCTAAAAATTGCAAATTTTGTAAATACACCGATGATTCTTATTTAAAGGACGAAGAAGGTAGGATTTTCCCAATATTTAGATATAAATTTAAAAGTTGTCGTTTTAAAGTGTATAATATGGCAAAAATTTACTGTAAAAACTTAGATAAATATAATACTTTATACGATTTATCTACTAAAAACGCAAACTTTATTCAAGAATTTTTTAGTAAACCCACTAACGAAGATAAAGTTAAATTATTTAATAATTTGACGGTAGGTAATTATAATAAAGGAATAAAATGATAGAAAATAAAACGTTAAAAACACTTGAATACGATAAAATAATGAAAATCGTATCCGATTACGCAGTGCTAGACTATACTAAAGAAATTTTAACTAGTTACGCTCCACAATCGGATTATTTAGCGTGTAAAATTTTACTTGATAAAACTAAAGAAGCAGATTTATTATTATATAAATACGGCGTCTCGGGCGTTGAGTATTTTGAAGTTATTTTAGACGAGTTTGAAAGAGCAAGAAAAGGCGCAACTTTATCAATGTCTGAACTTTTAAAAATAGCAAAACTTCTTCGCGCGTCAAGAATAACTGCAACTTCAATACTCGATTTAAACGCTGAAGATATAGTTGAATTAACTGAAATTGCAACGCGTATTTTTTACGATTTTAATTTGGAAAATTCAATTTTTACTAAAATAGTTAACGAAAATACTATTTCTGATAACGCTAGCGATAAACTTTTTGAAATTAGAAAAAGTATTCGACTTACAAATGAAAAAATACGTGAGAAACTTTTAAGTTATATGCGTCAAGGCGCAAATAAATACTTGCAAGATAACGTTGTTTCAGTTAGAAATGGTAGATACGTAGTTCCTGTAAAATCCGAACATTTAAAAAGCGTTAAAGGTTTTATTCACGATAGGTCGATATCTGGAAATACTTTCTTTGTTGAACCACAGGAAATTTTAGACCTTAATAATGAACTTAGAACTCTAACTATAAATGAAAAGATAGAAATTGAGAAAATTTTAGCAGAATTAACCGAGTCGGTGGCACTAGTAGCAAATGCACTAGAAGAAAATATCGTATATATAACCGATATTGATTTAAGTTATGCTAAAGCCGAATACGCGTACTCAATTAAAGCAGTATGTCCCAAAATTAATAAAAACGCTTACACGAATATTATTAAGGGTAGGCATCCACTAATAAGTAAAGATAAAGTCGTTCCAATCTCTATTGAACTTGGTAAAGATTATAATTACATTTTAATTAGTGGGCCTAATACAGGCGGAAAAACAGTTACTTTAAAACTTATTGGACTTTTTACTCTTCTAGCTAGTAGTGGTTTTTTTCTACCTGCAGTAGAGGGGACGGAAATTTCTATATATAACGACGTATTTGTTGACGTTGGCGATGAGCAAAGCATCGAGCAAAACCTTTCAACTTTCTCATCTCATCTAACAAATATTATTGATATAGTTAATAACGCTTCGTCAAATTCGCTCGTTTTAATTGACGAATTAGGGGCAGGGACCGACCCTGAAGAAGGAAGCGCTCTCGCTAAAGCAATCACCATTGAACTTTTAAATAAAAATTCTTACGGAATTATTACTACTCACTACTCATCGCTTAAAGAATTTGCGCTAACGAGTGATAAAATTATTAACGCATCAATGGATTTTGATAGCAATACTTTTGCTCCACTTTATAAAATTAGAATAGGCTCTCCAGGGCTTTCTAACGCAATAGAAATCGCAAAAAGGTTAGGGTTAAGCGATAGTTTGGTAGAACTTGCAAAAAGCAATTTATCAAAGGAAAAACAATCGTTTGAAAATATTTTATTAAAAGCAGAAAAAGTACGTGAAGAAGCAGAAAATTCTAAGAAAGAAATAGAAGAACTTAAGCAAAAACAAATTGATTTATACAACGAACTAAATAGTGAAAAATTAAAATTCGATAAAGAAAAGGAAAAGTTCTTTGCTAAAGCGCACGTTGAAGCGCGAAAACTCGTTAACGAAAAGTTGTATACTGCCGAAACCTTACTTCAAGAGATGAAAGATATTTTTGATAAGGAAGAATATATGCAAGGCGACCTTGTGAAAATGTCTACACTAAAAAATAAACTTGAAGATGAAAGATATAATTTAGAAGATACTACTAAGTCGGTTTCAATTTACGATAGCGTAGACGTTTCTAAATTAAAAATAGGCGATAAGGTATTCGTTCAATCTTTAAACAACGTAGGCGAAGTTCTAGAAGTTAACGAGAAAAAGAAGTGTGTTTGGGTACAAGTAGGTTCACTTAGATTAAACGCTAAAATTAATGATTTGTCTTTTGTTTCTAACAGCACTAAACCTAAAACTGTTGTAACTTTAAAGCGTGGCAATGAAATTCAAGCAGTTCAAACGGAAGTTAACGTTATTGGGCTTGACGCAATAGAGGCGTTAAAAGAAGTTGAACTATTTTTAGATAAGGCCGTAACGAATAATTTAGAAGTAGTTAGAATCGTTCACGGTAAAGGTTTAAAAATTTTATCAAACGCTATTCATAATTACTTAAAAGCACAAAAGTTTGTTGAATCATATAGATTTGGTAAATACGGCGAAGGCGAACACGGCGTAACTATTGTAAAGTTAAAGTAAAATATTTGATAAATTTATATTAATATGTTAAAATTACAAAGTAATTTTTAAGTTAGGAGATTTATGAATAATTCTTCATTATACGAATGTACTATTTCGCCAAAAAATGAAAGGGCAGAATATACGTTCTATATTATTTTTAGAATAATTAAAATAATTTTTATGATAATTACAATTTTAACTGGAACGTATGCATTTTTCTTTAGTAATTATATGTGGATTGCAGTTTTATTTTTCTTGATTATTGCATTTATTTTTGGGCGTATTCAAAGAAAATTTTACAATTTTTACGACTATTCTTTTTGTGATGACGAAGTTAAATTTGCAAAGGTAATTAATAATAAAAAACGCGTTTTAATTATAAAATTTAACCTAAAAGATATTATAAATATAGGCTTTATTACAAGCGATAACTTTAATAAATACGAAATGACGGAAAACTTTAAAAAAGTTTATGCTAAAAGCAAATTGCTTGATGAAACAAACCTATATATTGCAATCAATTATAATGGCGAAAAAAAACTCGTAATAATATCGTATCACGAAAAATTCTTGTCGTTAATTTTAAGAAAAACTTCAAATAAGGTTCTAGACGGCGAATTTGCCGAAACATTAAAAACGTATGAAAAAAAGTATAATTTATCTTGATAACGGCGCAACTACAAAGCCGTTTAAAGACTCTATTGAGTTTGCAAACACTTATATAAACGATAACTATTTTAACCCTTCTGCAGTTTATCACGAAGGGATAATGGTTGCTAATGAATTAAAGTCTGCAAAAAACTCTTTTAATAAAATAATTGGTGATAATTTTAACGTTTTATTTACTTCTTGCGGAACTGAGTCAGATAACACTGCAATATTTTCTTATTCTAAAAGAGGAAATATTGTAACGACACTTGCCGAACATTCTGCCGTACATGCTCCGTTTACATTTTTAAAAAATCAAGGATTAGACGTAAGATTTGCAAAAATTAACTTAGACGGTAGTGTAAATATAGAGCATTTATTATCGCTTATTGATAAAAATACAACTTTTGTATCAATAATTCACGTTAATAATGAAACGGGCGCAATCAACGATATTAATAAAATCGCAAAACTTATAAAAGACATAAACAAAAACGTAATTTTCCATTCCGACGGCGTTCAAGCGTTTATGAAAATTCCTTACTTAATATCAAACGATATTGACCTATATTCGGTTTCCGCTCACAAAATTAATGCAATTAAAGGAGTAGGAGCGCTATTTGTTAATAAACGCATAAAAAATCTAAAACCTTTAATTTTGGGTGGTGGGCAAGAAAACGGGCTTAGAAGTGGCACTGAAAACGTCTTTGGAATAAAAGTTTTCGAACATGCAACTTGCTCTCACTTTAAAACTTTTAACGACGATTACAATAAGGTTACGCTTTTAAAAGACACTTTAATTAAAAATTTGAATTCAGATTTATTTAAGGTTATTTCATCAAATAATTCTTCACCTTATATCGTTTCTTTATCAGCAGTAGGTTTAAAAGGTGAAGTTTTAATGCACAAATTAGAAGAAAATGGAATAATTATCGGCACGGGCTCTGCGTGTTCTTCTAAAAATAGCCACAGTAGAACGTTAAAAGAAGCAGGGCACTCTAACGAAGTTTTAGACGGCGTTATTAGAATTAGTTTTTCAAGCGAAACAACGCTAGACGAAGTTAACTATTTAGTAGAAAAATTAAACGAAAATGCTATCAGTTTAAAAAGGACGATTTATAAAATAAAATGAATAAAGTAATAATAATACGCTGGTGCGAAATACATTTAAAGGGTAAAAACCGCAATCATTTTGAAAAATTATTAGAAGATAATATTAAACGCCAAATTAAAGAAATTCCTTCAAAATTCACTAAAATACAAGGAAGATATTTACTTGAAAATTATGATGATTTACAAGAAGAAATTTTAATTAATAAACTTAAAAAAGTAAGTGGTATTCATACTATATCGGTTGCGACTTCCGTTCCTTCAAATTTTGAAGATATAGCAAAAGTTGCCGTAGAAATTTGCAAATATAAAAGGGGAACTTTTAAAGTTGAAACAAGGCGTGCCGATAAAAAGTTTATACTTCACTCTATAGAGTGTTCTAGAGAAATTGGCGCAAGAATTTTAAGTAGTAACCCCAATTTATCAGTTGACGTTCATAGCCCTGATTTTACAGTTAACGTCGATATTCGCGAAAGTGGTAGAACGCTTATTTTTACTGATTTTATAAAAGGTATGGGCGGTATGCCAACAGGTTCGGCAGGGAAAGGCTTACTTATGATTTCAGGTGGAATTGATAGCCCCGTTGCAGGTTATATGATTGCAAAGCGTGGCATGAGAATTGAAGCCGTTCATTTCCACTCGTATCCGTATACTAGCGAACTTGCTAAAGAAAAAGTAATTACTCTTGCTAAAATGGTTGGGGAATACTCTAACGGAATTACGCTTCATATCGTAAAATTTACCGAAATTCAAGAAGCAATACACGAAAAATGCCCATCAGAATATATGATAACGTTAATGCGTAGATTTATGATGAGAATAAGCGAAATTATCGCAAAAAATAATGGTGCTCAAACGATAATTACAGGCGAAAGTTTAGGGCAAGTTGCTTCGCAAACGATTGAAAGTATAACTTCTTCAAATAGCGTTGTTAAAATGCCGGTACTTAGACCTCTTATTGCTTTTGACAAATTAGATATTATAGAAATATCCGAAAAAATAGGTACTTTTGAAACTTCTATTCTTCCTTATGAAGATTGTTGTACGGTATTTTTACCAGAGCACCCAATTATTAAGCCTAAACTTGAAAACGTTGAAAAATTAGAAAAGGCTTTAGATATTAACGAATTAATAAATAAAGCCTTAGAAAGTATAGAAACTATTAAATTATAAGTCCCACCAATCGTTGTTAATTATATCTAAACTGTTTTTAGTATAGTTGATACTGTTTAGGTTTACAACTACTTCATTACCGCTTATTTCTTGAAAAATTATTTTGTATTCGTATATTCCAAATTTATCTAAAGTATCGGTAATTGTATCGGTATAATTTCCATCGTAAATAATTTTTTCTTTTCCTTTGAAACTGCGTATTAATTTCAATTTTTCGCAGTTTTCAGAGGAGTTTTTTATTGTTACAATATTGTTTGAAAGGGTAATTTCGTAAGAATTTAATTTAAATTCTTGGTTTTTAACTTTTACTTTCGGCTCACTACCTAAAATATAGTAAAAACTCTCTCCGTCATCACAAACTACGTTTTCTTTATTTTTTATTAGTTGATTTTTATCTAATTTAACTTCAATTACGTTATTTGGCTTTGTAAAATTAGGTGGAGTTTCGTTTTTATATAAATAGTTTATAATTTCTCTATTAAAAATTGTAGGGTAACCACCACCTGTAACGTTATTTGGAATTTCTTCGCCGTTTTCTTTTCCTATCCAAACGCCAACTATATGATTTGTAGTGTAAGATATAGAGTAGGCGTCTAAATTACCGTCAACGTTGCCGTTTGTTCCCGTTTTAGCGGCTAAATCAAAGGAAAAATCCTTTAATTTTTTTGACGTTCCTGAATTTTTTGCTTGCATTAAAGCATCGGTTATAATATAAGAAGTTCCTTTATCAAAAACGTTTACTCGCGTTTTACTGTCATTATATACGTTTTTACCATTTAAATTTATTGATTTAATAAATGACGACTTTATATAATCTCCGTTATTATTAAAAACTGAGTAAGCGTCGCATATATCTTTTAACGTCATTCCACCTTCAATACTGCCAAGAGCAGCAGTTAACCCTTCATTTTTAATATTTATACCCATTTTTGATATATATTTGTTAACGTTTTTTATTTGGAAACCATCAAGAAGTTTAACAGGTGGAATATTTAAACTGTAACTAATAGCATCTTTTATTGTTACGTTGCCGTAATATTTATTCCCATAATTTTTAGGGCAATATCCATTAAAATTGACTTCGCTATCATCAATAATAGATGATTCGGTAATATATCTATCGTTTATCATAGGAGCATAAATAAGCCAAGGCTTTACAGTTGAAGCAGGGCATCTTTTAAGTTTAGAATTTTTTCCATAAAATGCGATAACACCGTTGTTTTTGTTATTTATTACAATTTTAATTTTGTCTAAATCGTCTATATCTTTAATTTCTGTATCAAATAAATTTTTTTGAACGTTTCCATCAAAATAAGTATATATTTTCACGGTTTCGTTCTCGTATGGATTAATTTTAATTTTTTCGTTAATTTCCAACTTTACTGCCGATATATAATCGTCAAAATAATTAATAGATTTATTTTTAATTAGTGGAATTTCTTTTCTTACGTTTTCATCATACTCATTTTTAGAAATATAAGAGCAGTCAAGCATCGCCTTTAAAACTGTGTTTCTACGAGTAATTGATTTATTATATGAAGCAAATGGAGAATAAACGCTCGGCGCTTTTATAAGACCTGCCAAAACTGCCGACTCGTTTATATTTAGTTTATCTGCCGTTTTATTGAAATATAATAACGACGCTTCGTTAATTCCGTACGCATTTTCACCAAAATATATAGTATTTAAATATTTTTCTAAAATTTGGTCTTTACTGTATTTTTTTTCAAGTTCTAAAGTTATTTTAAACTCTGCAACCTTTCTTTTTAAAGTTTTTTCACTTTTTAAATGAGTATTTTTAATTAGTTGCTGAGAAATTGTTGATGCGCCTTCTTTAAACGACATTGATTTTAAATTATTAATGCTAGCACCGATTATTCTTTTATAATCAATGCCTCCATGTTGGTAAAATTTTCTATCTTCAATAGCAATAAAGGCGTCTATCGTATGTTTTTTTAGGTTTTTTATTGAAATATACTTATTTTTTCCACCGGTAACGTCTTCGTAAAATAAGTTATCGTTACAGTCGTAAAATTGATATTTTTTAACTACGGTTGATAATTTACTCTCGTTTAACTTATAATCTTTTACGCTAATAAAAAGATAAGTTATACTTAACAAACCTATTATACTAATTGAAAATATTGATACTAAAAGCACTTTAAAAAAAGTTTTCATTTGTTTTTAGTTTATTTATATTAATATTAATTATTCAAATTAATTATTTTACTTGAAAAATAAGAGCAAATTATGTATAATATATAATTATGAAATTATATAAAGTTATTACATACGGTTGCCAAATGAACGTTCACGAGTCTGAAAAATTAGCAGGTATGCTCGAACAACTCGGCTACACGGCAACTGATAGCGAAAAAAAAGCAGATATAATCGTATTTAATACTTGTTGCGTTAGGGAAAATGCCGAGCAACGCGCAATAGGCAATATCGGTGCTTTAAAACCACTTAAGAAAAAACGTAAAGATTTAATTATCGCAGTTTGTGGTTGTATGATGCAACAAAACGGAAAGGGCGCAATGATAAAGGATAGATTTCCTTTTGTTGACATAATTTTTGGCACGCACAATATAAGTTCGTTTAAGGAATATTTACAAAAGCGTTTGTCAAGCGGTAAATCAATTATTAAAATCGTTGATGACGACGGCAAAATTATAGAAAACGTACCAAAAGCAAGAACTAGTTATCCTAATGCTTGGGTTAATATTATGTACGGTTGTAATAACTTTTGTACATATTGCATCGTTCCTTACGTTAGGGGTAGAGAAAAGAGTAGAAACCCTGAAGACATTTTAAATGAAGTTAAGGAACTAATTAACCTTGGTTATAAGGAAATTACGTTACTTGGTCAGAACGTTGACTCTTATGGTAAAACGTTAGATAACCCTTGCGATTTTGCCGATTTAATTGAACAAATTTCAAAAATTGACGGTAAATTTAGGCTTAGATTTATGTCTAACCACCCAAAAGACATAAACGAAAAATTAATTAAAGTTATTGCTAATTCTGATAAAATTTGCAAATCTATCCACCTTCCACTACAAGCAGGTTCTAATAGAATTTTAGAACTTATGAATAGGCGTTATACTCAAGAAAAATATCTTGAAGAAATTAATATGATAAGGTCTATATATCCCGATTTTGCAATCACAACGGATATAATGATTGGCTTTCCAACCGAAACGGAAGACGACTTTTTAGAAACGCTTAAAATGGTAAACGAAATTAAGTATGACGGTGCTTTTACTTTCGTTTACTCTAAAAGAAACGGTACTAAAGCATCTGAAATGGACGGTCAAATTGACGAAGAAGTTAAAAAAGATAGAATTATGCGCCTAGTTGATAGGCAAAATGAGATTAATAGGGAAAAATCTTTAACCTACGTAAATAAAACCGTTGAAGTTTTATGCGAAGATTACGATAAGAAGAAAGACGTTTATTTAGGTCGAGACGACAAGGGTAGAATGATTTACTTTAAAAGCAATAAAAACCTTATAGGAGAGTTTGTAAACGTTAAAATTATAAAAACGGGTGGAATTACGTTAATAGGTGAAATTCAAGGAGAGAATAATGAGTAAAAATTCAAAAGATAAAGATGAAAATAAAATATCTCCAATGATGACTCAATATTTATTAACTAAAGAAGATTATAAAGATTGCATAGTTTTTTATAGGCTAGGCGATTTCTACGAAATGTTTTTTGAAGACGCTATTAAGGCTTCAAAACTTTTAGACTTAACTTTAACAGGTAGAAATTACGGCAAAGACGAAAGGGCGCCTATGTGTGGCGTTCCTTATCACTCTGCAGATACTTATATTGCAAAACTTGTATCAATGGGCGAAAAAGTTGCTATTTGCGAGCAACTAAGCGAGCCTAAAAAGGGTGAAGTAGTTAAAAGAGATATAGTAAAAATAGTAACTGCAGGTACTATTACTGAAAATACGTTACTTGACGAAACTAAAAACAATTTTATACTATCAATATCTCAAATAGAAGACGAAATTTCAATTAGTTGGTCGGATATCACAACGGGCGAATTTTATACTATTGAACTTCCTAAAAATGCGGAAAATTCCGCAGTTTTTGACTTGCTTAGTAAAATCAATCCGTCTGAAATTATTTGCAATCAAAAAATTTATCAAAGATTTTACGATTTAAAGGAAGTTACAAGTGGGCAATATCCTAAATTTTCACTTTATAAAGAATGGGCTTTCAATCCAACCCATGCCGAAGCCACTTTAAAAAATCAATTCAATCTTTCAAATTTAACTTCTTTTGGAATAGAAAATAATAACATAATTATCTCTTCTTCTGGAGCACTTATTGAATATTTAAGTGAAACGCAAAAACGAGCACTCGTTAATATAAATAAAATTACCGTTGAAGACGATAGTAATTACTTAAAATTAGATAGCGTTGCTATAAAAAATTTAGAACTTATAAAAACCATGCGAGACGGCAAGCGTTACGGCTCGCTTCTTTGGCTTTTAGACTGTACTGAAACGCCGATGGGTTCAAGAAATTTAACTTCTTGGATAACGTCGCCACTTTTATCAATAGAAAAAATTAATTATAGGTTAGACGGCGTTGAAGAATTATTCAAAAATATTTTAATGAAAAACGCTGTTAAAGACGTTTTATCTACAATCCGTGATACCGAAAGATTATCGGGTAAAATATCCAACAACAATATAACGCCTCGCGATTGCTTGCAGTTACTTTCCTCGCTTTCAGCTTTCCCATCAATTAAATTTACGCTAAGTGGTGCAACTTCAAAAATTATTAACGATATTAACGATAATATTTCCGATTTTAGCGAAGTTACTTCCATTTTACAAAAGGCTATTAATCCAAACGCGCCAATTAATTTAAAAGACGGTAATTATATTGCCGACGGTTTCGATAAAGAACTTGACAGGCTTCGTTCTCTTAGCAAAAACACTAAAGAAACGCTTGATAATATGCTCGAAAAGGAAAAGGAAAGAACGGGCATTAAAAACCTTAAAATAGGTTACAATAAGGTATTTGGCTATTATCTTGAAGTTACCAACTCTTTTAAAGATAAAGTCCCTTACGATTATATTAGAAAACAAACGTTAGTTAACGCTGAAAGATTTATAACCGAAGAACTTAAAACTTTAGAAGAAGAAGTTTTAACTAGTAAAGAAAAAGCGCTTGCTATTGAAAGTGAAATTTTTAATAAAATAAAAGAACTTCTTTTACAAAATATTAAAAAATTACAACGCTCTTCAAAATCTATTGCAGTTTTAGATACTCTAACTGCATTTGCTCATATTTCTAAAAAGAACAATTACGTAAGACCTACTATTAAAGATTTTAATTGCGAATTAAAAATTGCTGGTGGTCGTCATCCTGTAGTTGAAGCAATATCTAGCGGGCAGTTTATTCCTAACGATTCACTTCTTAACACTGAATCTGACCGTATGCTTATAATTACAGGGCCTAATATGGCTGGTAAATCGACTTATATGCGCCAAGTTGCTCTTATTACGATAATGGCTCATATCGGCTCGTTTGTGCCTGCTAAATCGGCGGAAATTCCTTTAACCGATAAAATATTTACTCGTGTAGGTGCTAGTGATAATTTAATTTCCGACCAATCTACTTTTATGGTGGAAATGAACGAAGTTTCTTTAATTTTAAACAAAGCGACTAAAAACAGTTTGCTTATTCTAGACGAGGTAGGTCGTGGAACTTCAACGTACGACGGGCTTTCTATTGCTTGGGCAGTAGTTGAGTACATAACTAATAATATTAAGGCTAAAACCTTATTTGCAACGCATTATCACGAACTTTCTAAACTTGAAGGCAGTTTAGATGGCGTAAAAAATTATAAAGTTGCGGTTAAGGAATTTAACGGTAAAATTATCTTTTTAAGAAAAATTCAGGAAGGTAGTGCTAATAAGAGTTTTGGTATAGAAGTTGCTTCACTTGCAGGAGTTCCAAAAATCGTTACTGATAATGCTAAAAACATTTTAAAACGATTAGAAAATTCTGAAATAACCTTTGACGATAATGCTAACAACGCACCGTTAGAAGCCGTAAACTCTTCTAGCGAAGTTTTAAATATGCTTAATCAAACTGACGTAGACTCATTATCTCCAAGAGAAGCACTTGAATTTTTATATGCACTAAAAGGTAAAATAGGTAAATAGTATGTCTATTATAAATATTTTAGATAAATCGGTTTTTAATAGAATTGCTGCGGGAGAAGTTGTTGAAAGACCTGCATCAATAGTAAAAGAATTAGTTGAAAATTCAATAGACGCTAAAGCAGACGAAATTACCATTAACATTAAAGCAGGCGGGAAAGACGTTATCGAGGTTTTTGATAATGGTAGTGGTATCTTGAAAGAAGATTTAAAAAAGGCAATTATGCCACACGCCACTTCAAAGATTTCTAATGCTAATGATTTAGAAAATATTTCAACTCTCGGTTTTAGAGGGGAAGCGTTATCTTCAATTTCTTCAGTTTCTAAGGTTAGAATTACTTCTAAAACTAAGTCTCAAGAAATTGGTTATACTTTAACGGTTGAAGGGGATAAATTAGATGAAATTATTGAAGCACCTTGCAATAACGGTACTTTTATTACCGTTAAAAATATTTTCTTTAACACTCCTGCTAGGCAAAAATTTTTAAAGTCGGATAGGTCTGAAGAAAACGAAGTTACAAACACCGTTTCTAAACTAATACTTGCAAATCCAGATATTTCTATTAAATACGAAATCAATAACGGCGTAATATTTCAATCTTATGGCGACGGAATTGAAGACTCTTTAATTGCAGTTTACGGACACGAAGTATTAAAAAATTGTTTTAAAATATCTAACTACGTTCACGGTATTAAGATTGAAGGGTATATTTCTAAGCACAACTTTACAAAATCAACTAGGTCCTATCAGACAACGATTTTAAACGGTAGATATATAGAAAACCAAACCGTTCAGTCAGCAATTCATAACGCATACTCGGGTTATTTAATGAAAAGGCGTTATCCTTTTTACGTTATTTACGTAACCGTTCCTAGCGAGATAGTTGACGTAAACGTTACACCTAATAAGTCTGACGTTAGATTTATTGATAACTCTATAATTTACGGTGCGATATATTCTACTATTTCAAAAGTTTTAGACGGGACTGACGCTGCACTTGACATTTTAACTCCGCCTAGCGAATCTATAATAAAATCGCCAAATAGCGTTAAAAATGAAAGCGAAGCAATAATTCCTGAAAAAATTAATCTCGTAACAACTATTTCAACTCCAAATAAAGAACTTAAATACCCAAAAGATAATTTTTCGACTAATCCACTTGATTTTTCTCTTTTGAGGGAAGACGCTGATATTTTCAGTTTAAAATCGCAAAAAAATACTCAGCCAAAACCAGAAGTTGATATTTTTGCAGAAAACAAACGCTATATTGAAGAACTTGAGAAAAAGAAAGCCGTTCAAGAACAGTTTAGTGAAAATAAAGAGTTAAAACTAATTTATATTGGTCAAATTCTTAATTCTTTTTTAATATTTGAAGGCAATGGCGATATGTATATTATTGACCAGCACGCCGCGCACGAGAGGCTAATTTACAATAAACTTTTACTATCTAAATTAGACGATGCCGTGCAACCACTTTTAGTCCCGTTTATAATTCCTATAAACTCAATGGAATATGAAAATATTATAACTAAAAGGGAATATTTAGAAGGTTTTGGGATTGATTTAACTATAAATCAAAGCCAAATTATTATTTACGCTTTACCAACTGCTCTTCTAGATATTAACGTTAATGAATTTTTTGCTGATATATTTAGCGATTATTCTTTAAAAAACCAATCAATTCCATCGGTTATTAAAGAAAAACTTATGCAAAAGGCTTGTAAAAGTGCTGTTAAGGCTGGTATGGAATTATCGAGAAGTGAAGTTGACTCTCTTATAAAATTATTAAATTGTAATATCAATTTAAAATGCCCACACGGTAGACCTATCGCCGTTAAAGTTTCTAGAACTGAAATTGATAAATGGTTTAAAAGAATAGTATGAATAAAAAGATTTTAATAATATGTGGGGCAACAGGTTCAGGAAAATCTTCACTTGCAATAGAAGTTGCTAAAAAACTTAATACCGAAATTATATCAGCCGATTCTTTAGCAATTTATAAAGACCTTGATATAGGCACTGCTAAACCGACTAAAGAAGAGCAAAGCGAAGTTAAACACCATTTAATTGACGTAGTTTCGCCATTTGAAACCTTTTCTGTTTCTGATTACGAGAATTTGGCACTTCCTATAATTAATAGGCTTTTAAGTGAAAACAAAACCCCTATAATTTGCGGTGGAACTGGGTTTTATATTAATTCTATATTATATAAATTAAGTTATGGTGGAATTCCTGAAAATTTAGAGATTAGAAATAAATTTTTTGAAATTAGTAAGACTAGTGGGGTAGAAGCCGTTTACAACCATCTTAAAACGGTTGATGAAGAAACTGCTAAAAAACTACACCCTAACGATTTAGTAAGGGTTATAAGGGCGCTAGAAATTTATTACGGTACAGGCAAAAAAAAATCCGAACAAAACGATAAAATAATTCCAAGATTCGATTATACTGCTGTAACTATTAATCACGATAGGGAAATTTTATATTCTAGAATTAATAAAAGGGTAGATATAATGCTTGAAAATGGCCTTATCAATGAAGTTCAAGGTCTTATTGATAAAGGGATTACGATTGATAATCAATGTATGCAAGGTATAGGCTATAAAGAAGTGTACGACGCTATTATATCTAATAATTTTGAAGGGCTTGCCGATTTAATTAAACTCAACTCTCGCCACTATGCTAAAAGGCAAATAACTTTCTTTAAAAAGTTAGAAAATTTACAATATTTAAACGGCAATTTAGAAGATTTATCTAATAAAACGATTGAACTACTAAAAATTTAATATAAAATAGAAATGCACCCAAAAAGTTTTTACTTTAAGGGTGCATATTTATTAAAATTTACGCATTAATCCAACTACTAAACCTAATATGTACGCTTCGTCAACTACTATATCATCCATAGCGTCATTTTCCGGGTGAAGAATAATTTTATTATCCTTTTTATAAAAGCGTTTTACAGTTGCACTATCTTCTACCATACAAACGACAATTTCACCATTATTTGCCGTTTCTTGCTTTTTTACTATGATTTTATCACCGTTTAAAATCCCTGCGTTTATCATAGAATCGCCTTTAACTTTTAACATAAAAAGGTCGCTATCTGAAGAAAACTCATGTGGAAGTGGATAGTATCCTTCAAAATTTTCAACGGCAAGTATTGGAGTTCCCGCCGTAACTGTACCAACGAGTGGAACGGTAATAGGGGTTTCATATTTAGATTTTATACTAAGAGCACGCTTTTTATCTTCAGGTTTGTTAAGTAGACCACGTTCTTTTAATTTATTTAAATAATAATGCGCTGTTGCCGTTGATTTAATTTGTAAATCACTGCAAATATCTCTAACCGTTGGAGGAAACCCGTTATCATCTATATATTTCTTAACGTATAAATAAAGTTCATCTAATTTTTTATCAATTTTACCCATATTTTACCAAAATTAAGTTTTTTTATAATTATAACACACAAAAATCATAAATGCAAACATTTGTTTAAAAATTTTTCTATTAAATTTTGTTGTAAGTTTAAAAAAAAGGTTGTATAATAATTATATGAATAAAAATTGTGTTTTATATGATAGAGAATGTATAGACTGTGGCGAGTGTAATATGTGTGATATTTCGCCACTTAAAGTGTGCGATAATTGTGGCAAGTGTTTAGAAACTGATAGTGAATATAACGCCATCAAAATTACAGGCATTGAAGAAACTAAATCTAATTAGTATTTTAAAATAAAAAATACACAAACTCACAATATGATTTATATTGTAATATTATTCGTTATATTGTTTTTACCTTTATATTTTAGCGTTTATCTTTATAATAGTATTAAAGATAAGCGTTTTTATTTTGCAATTTATTTATTTGGATTTATTAAAGTTATTGATGGATACGTAACAAAAAGAAATGAAGGCGGAATATATATACACGTTTTTAGTAACAAGGCGCTCGTAATTGATAGCGATGCAATTAAACTTATTGAAGGCAGTTCATTTAACTTTTTTAGTTTAATTTTAATTAAATATTTATATCTCTCTCTTGATATTGGAATTAAAAATCCTAATTTAACTATTATTTTAATGAATTTATTTACTTATTATATAAATATGGGTAAGTATATTGAATACAACTATCCTTATTATAAATCAAGCGTAAATTTAAACGTTTTTAACGTAAACGAAAACTATCTTTCAATAAAATCAAAAATTACTTTTTGCTTAAATATTTTTTGCATAGTTAAGGCTCTAATTACTAATATTATAAGTAGAGGTGTTAAAAGTGCAAAAAAATTCTCAAAAACTTGATAGTGTAATATCAAATCAAATCGAAAAACTAGGCGACGTTATCAATGCAAATTCAATTATTGGCAATAAAATTACAACTAACGACAACACTACGATAATTCCTGTAACTAAAATAATAGTAGGTTACGTTAACGGTGGTGGAGAATATGGCGAAGTTAAATTGTTTTCTAAAGATAAACCGTTTTTAGGTGGTGGTGGAGCAATAGTAAACGTTAGCCCAAACGGGTTTTTAGTCGTGAAAGACGGCGTTACTAATTTTATAAAAATTGCTGACGATTTTATTGAAGGTGTATTTGATAAAACCACGTCATTTGTAGAGAAGGTTGTAAATGGTAAAAACTAAATTTAATATATATTTTGCGATAATATCATTAATTTTAAGTATTTTTCTAATTAGGATAGACAGTGCGTCTGCCTATACGGCTTCTCAAGCAGAATGTACGCTAGAACTTAATAGTTTACGAATTCTAAGTGAAAAAAATAAAGATTTAAAACTGCCTATGGCGTCTACTACTAAAATATTAACTGCTTTAACCGTCATTGAAAATTTTGACGTAAATCAAACTGTAACCGTTAATAAATCAATGACAAATATTGAAGGAAGTTCAATATATTTAAAAGAAGGCGAGCATTTAACCGTAAAAGAACTGCTATTCGGATTAATGTTAAGAAGTGGCAATGATTCGGCAGAGTGTTTAGCACAATCTTTAACAAGTAGAGATAATTTTATAAAATTAATGAACGAAACTGCTAAAAAATACGGCGCAAATAACTCAAATTTTACTAATCCACACGGGCTACACGATAATAATCATTATACTACTGCTTACGATTTAGCGCTAATTACTGCAGGCGCAATGAAAAATCCTATATTTAAGGAAATAGTTTCAACAAAAAAAGTAAATATATCAAACGAAACCGAAAATTACGATAGGGTTTTAATAAATAAAAATAAAATGCTTTCATTTTACGAAGGCGCAAACGGCGTTAAAACCGGATATACCAAAAAAGCAGGTAGATGCTTAGTTTCTTCGGCAAAAAGAAATGGTATGACCGTAATTACCGTCGTACTAAATAGCCCGCAAATGTGGGAGAGAAGTACGGAATTATTAGATTTTAGTTTTAATAACTATAATCTTTATGAACTCGTAAACAACGAAGATTTAAACAATAAAATATATAAAGATAAAAAAGGTAAACCTTTTACTATTTTATTACAAAAAAATTTTTCATACCCATTACTTGAAAAGGAAAAATCAGATATAAACTATAAAATTAACGGTAAAGATGCTAAAGAATTTCTAATTAATCCACAAAAAAGTGGCGTTTTTGAAATTTATCTTAAAAATAAGTTGATTTTTTCACAAAATATCTTTATCATATAATAAGTTATTTTAAATTAAAGGTGTAGTATGAGAATTAACAAATATCTTGCAGAATGTGGTGTTGCAAGTAGAAGAAATTGTGATAAACTTATTTTAGAAGGTTTAGTTACTGTTAACGGTAAAGTTTGCTCGCTAGGCGAAGAAATTGATGAAAATTCTGACGTCGTTATGGTTGACGGCAAGAAAATTAACTCCGTTAAAAAGTATTCGTACTATATGATGAACAAACCAAAAGGCTACGTTTGTACGGTAAAAGACGATAAGGATAGAAAAACCGTTATGGACCTTTTGCCACCGTCTGTTGGTAGAATTTTTCCCGTAGGTAGGCTTGATTACGACAGTGAAGGTTTACTTATTTTTACTAACGATGGCGACCTTTGTAATAGGCTTTTACACCCATCTAACGAAATTCCTAAAACTTATCTTGTTAAAATTGAAGGTTTTTTAGAAGATGCTTCTCTTGACAAATTAAGAAAAGGCGTTATAATCGACGGCGTTAAAACTAAAAAATGTAATATAAGAATAGTTGACGAAACTAAAACTTTTACAAAATATCACGTTACGGTTACCGAAGGTAGAAACAGAGAAATTCGTAAAATGTTTTTAACTCAAGGAAAAGAAGTTAAATTTTTAAAGAGAATAAAAATTGGTGATTTACGTCTTGGCAGTTTAAATAGGGGCGACGTTAGAAAATTAACCACCGAAGAAGTTGATTATTTAAAGAACGTATAACCGCTTTACATAGCGCGAAACTTTTTTGCGCACCAAGGAGCGGATTATGAAACAAAAAAACTTAACTACTATAATTATATTAATTTTTACTTTGCTTTGCGCAACTATCTACATTACGTATAGTTATTATAGTGAAACTTCGTCGGCATTTAAAAAATTAAGCGCTGAAAGGGAGATTAAACTTGTGATTAATAACGACTCAAGTTATAACGAACTTAAAAACTCAATAAAAGAAAAATATTTATTAAGGTTAAATAGTGAATTAACCAACTTTTCTAGCGAATATAAAAAAGGTATTGAAGGCATTTTAGGCGATAAATATTCTAAATATGAAGAAGAACTAAAACTAGTTAGAACTAAAATTCACGATAAAAAGGTTGAATTTTTAAATTCTAAAGAATATTTAGATAAAAAACAAGAAATGCTTGATTTAAAAGCAAAAATGGATAAAGCCGAAGGGGAAGAGTACGATAAAATATACGAGCAATTTCAAAAATCTTTATCTGAAATTTCCACTTTAAACGTAAAACTCAATAATTCTCTTAAAGAACTAAAAGCAAAACACGAAGATATTAAAACAAAGTTAACAAGTTTGTTTGATAAAAACAAAAACGCGCTTATTAAATATAGGCAAGAAAAGAAAAAAGCAATTAGCGAAATTTTGCTAACTATAATAAACGAATACAATTTTGAAATTAGTGAGTTAAACAGCGCGTTTTCACGCTCGCAAAACAAAATGCGCGAATTTCCTTTTGACGCTCATGAATTTACCTTTAAAAGCGTCGTTTCGCCCTTTGAGAGCGAATATTTTAACGAAGCACCCGTAGAAAACGAGTTTAACGATACAAAAGTTGAGTTTGTAGACGCAAATTTTAAAGAAATTAACTAAAAAAATAAAAAAGCATTATTTTTTAATTAAAAATAGTTGCTTTTTTTTTAAGAGTAATATATAATAATGTGCGTACGGAGAGTTGGCTGAGCGGTCGAAGGCGGCGGTCTTGAAAACCGTTGAGGGTTGATAGCCCTCCTGGGGTTCGAATCCCTAACTCTCCGCCAAAAGCAAAAAAGCACCATTTTTAGGCTATTTTTAGTCAAAAAGTGGTGTTTTTTATTATTTTATGTACTATGTTTTACTATGGTTTACGCCGTTTTATTACTAAATTTTATTACTAAATTTTAAACAAGTTTATTTAGATAAGTTAGTTTATCTTCTTCATATAAATGCGCGTATGTTTGGGTCACTTGCGCTAACGTGTCGCCGATTAAATTTGCTACAACGGTTAAAGGCGCACCTAAATGTATCATCATTGAAACAAACGAGTGTCTTAAATCGTGAATTCTTATAATTTTATTGCCTGCCATTTCAGAGTATTTATTAAAAAATCTTGTAAGCGTATTTTCTGCAATAGGTTTTTCTCCACCAAAAAAGAAAGGGGATTGACCTTTATATAATTTTAATTCTTTAGCAAGCGCCGGACAGATTGGTGTAGCATCTTGACGTTCCGTCTTTGTGCTTGTTATTTCGTAGGTGGCTTCCGTGAGCGTTTTTCGGGTTAAAGACTTATCAAATATTATGGAATTGCTTTTTACGTCTTCTAGACCGATTGCAAGGGCTTCGCCTTTACGTCTACCAGTATAAAATAACACGAAAAAGAAAGTACGATACATTATAAGAGTTTTAATAGTTTCTTTTGATTTTTTATTTTCTTGCTTATTGTATTTTTCTATGTCAGAATCTATTGACTTAATAAAACTTAAAAATTCTTCTTTAGTCCAAAAATCCATCTTTCTTTGTGGAGAGCGTCTTTTGGGTTTTTTAACTTTTATTAAATTATTTGAGTAGCCGTATCTTGTTTCGCACCAAGTAAGAAACGCCGAAAAGGTAGTTCTCATTTTAGTAAGGTGCTTATATGAGTAGTATTCGTTTGTTTTTGGGTTTTTAGAAGCCCACAATTCATCTTGCCAACGATAAAGTTCTTCGGTGGTTAGTTGTTTTAAAGTAAAGTCTTTAAAACGTGGAAGTAATAATCTTTTGAAGATATTTTGTTTCTCGTAAATTACCGAGTCTTTATTTTGGTTTTGAAGAGATGCAATATATAGGGGAACAAGATTGCCAATGGTTAAATCTTGCTTTTTTTGATTACTCTTTTTTATAGGATTATTTTTTACTAGTTCACATTTAGTTGTTACAAACTCTAAATACGCTTGCTTTGCCAATTGCTTAGTTTTAAATCCCGAAAATTTCTTTTGTTTTTCTTCGCCGTCTAATTGAACGACATAAAAATAAATATCATAGACCGTACCGTTCTTGATAGTTTTTCTTTCTTGTATATTATATTTGTTTGATGAAATGTAAAATTCTGCCATATTTATTTTCCTAGAATTGCTCTGGACTAATTAAATACCATATAGCCCATATAATAAAACCTACAAAACCTATCAACATCAAATAGGCTTCTGCTACAATACTAATAATTAAAAAACCTATAGCACATATGAACAAGACAATTACTCTTGCAATATATAATGCTTTTTCATTACTATAAAGAAATTTTAGTGTTAAATATCCAATAGCAATAATAATAACATATATAAATCCAATCATTTTAATATCCCCAAATACTTATCAGCTTAAAGATTAATCATAATAATACACTCTGCCAACTATAGACGAAATTATATTATCTATATCTAAACTATACCGATAATATTCTCCATTATAAACGTGTAAATTATCTAAAGTTTCAGTCAATACAAAAGAGCCATTTCCAATTCCATATTTATTAATTGATATGGAAGCAAAGGAACTTTTATATGAAACCAAAACCATTGCGCCACTAAATTGAAATGATGTGTTTTTAGGAGAGACTGAAATATTAAAATAGGTAGTTTGAGTATATTTTGTTTGTATTAGCCTACACGAAGTTGCGTATGAAAGGTCTGGATTTAACCCCCAAACATCTCTTTCGGCCCCACCAACATATTTAATTCTATAAAGGGCATTTATACAAGTAGATGTCTGACTAGATTGATAAACTTGTATTTTAAGATAATCTTCATAGTTGTTTTCTGTAATATCAACATATTTTAAGTTAGGTTGCGGTTCAGAAGGCGCTGATTCTAATTTATTTAAATATTCAATTTTTGTATAACCACAAGTTAAACATGTAAAGGTTTTAATACCTTTTGATTCAGTTGTTGGCTGTTTAGTTATTTCACCACTATTGAAATCATGCGTTATTTCGTTTATTTTTGCTCCACATGAGCATTGTTGCCAATGTTTTGTTCCATTATTTATCCATTCTAAATCGTAATTATGTTCGTGTGGGGTAGAACTTTCTTGGTTTCCACAGCCAGTCATTAATAATGTATAAGTTAATATTATAAAAGTTAAAATCCTAATTAAGAATTTTTTCATATTTTCTCCTAAACATATACTTGTGTTAGTATTATTTTTAATATGATTAATTTTTTAAATTAAAGGAATGCTTTTCCGCAAATGTTATTATGCTTGCAATTAAAAGTTCTCCACCGTCTAATGATTTATCCAACTCCGCTATGGTTTTATTTGCTAAAAATTGATTTAAATGCCAATTTATATAACACTTGTCCATAATTTTTAAAAAATTTTCTTTTAAATTATCATCAACGTCTTCAACATAAGCACTTTTTGCATCTTTCCAAAGTTTTTCTTCGTTTTTTATAGTTTTATATGACTCATCCGTGATAAGAATACAACAAATAATAGTTGTAGCCATTAACCAGAAATGATGATTTTGCACTTGTACTTTTAATTTAAAAGTAGAAATATTATTACAAGAATATTCAATAAACAAGTTATACAGTTTTTCTCTATCTATATTAACAAAGTTTTCTAATTCATATTTAGAACAAGTGTTTTCTACGTAAGAATATATGAGTTCGATTATTTCAAAATTTAATTCAATATGTAAATTATGTTTTACAGATATTTGTTCAAATAATTCAAAATTGTTTATTGGTTTACGCTGTTGATTTTCAGCATCTTTAATAACGATTTTTTCATCGGTTTTAGCATTTGCAGTTGCTTGAATAGAATTTGTATTTTGTTGTGACTTTCCGATTTCGTTAAAGTTAATAATTTTATCAGTTTCAATATTTTTAATAATTTCAGTCTCTTGTATTAGTGGTTCAATTTCGCGTAAACGTTTATAAGACTGTCTAATTAATATAACGTCGTAAGACGAAACTAAAATTTCATCCTTTTTTAAATAATCTAACCAATTTTTATAATTAATGTATATAATCACAAATAAAACAATATTAACTAATAAAAAAATCAAAACAGTAGCGTCAAATACTGCATTTGCTAAAATTGCAATACACAGTTCTATAATAGAAAGCAAAATAAACCCACTTAATGCAATACATAAATAGATTTTATTCCTAAAACTCCAACTTTTCTTTTGAAGTGTTGTGAGTTCTCCCCACTCTTTTTTATCTCTCATATTAACTAAAGTTTCACATTTAGGGCAAAGTTTATATGGACTCCCCATTTTGGGAAGGTCGTATTTAAAGTTTTTTTCTAATATAGACGCGCCCCAAAACCATAACCAAGGCAAAAAGGCAGTTAATATTGACAATGCAAGATAACCCATAGGATTAACTGTTTTTAACGTTTTTCCGCATTTAGGACATTTGTAATATTCTACTGTATATTTATGTTTCATTTTAAATTCTTATAAATCCCTAATTAATTTCACAACTTTACCAACAACGTGGCATTGTTCAAGGTCTCTTCCTTCAATACGTTTAGTTGCATATTCTGGATTGAAGGGGATTAGTTCTAGCCAATCTTCACCATAAACATAGTTTACTTTTTTAATAGTTGCTTCATCGCCGTTATAAACGATAACTGCAAGAGTTCCACTATCAACGCTACTTGTACGTTTGCAAAGTATTTTATCGCCGTCTAAAAGTCGTGGATGCATTGAATTGCCTTTAACTCGTAAAACGAAGTAGTCTTCTTTTTGACCACCCGAAACCATTGATAAAGGAAGTTCTATGGTTTCGCCAGTTGGTATTTCATCAAATGCACCGTCAAATCCTGCTTTAACTGAACCTAAAATTTCAAAAGATATAATTCCGTCAACGGGGTAGATGTTGTTTGGGGTATTATTACTATAACCCAGCAAATAAGATGGGGAAACATCAAAGAATCTTGCTAACTTGTCAATAGTAGACCTTTTCATATTTTCAACAATTCCACTCTCATATTTATGAATAGCAGACTTTTGAACTCCTATTATTTTTCCGAGTTCTTCTTGTGTAAGACCTTTTTCAGTTCTTAATTTTTTTAATGTTTTTCCTAAATCCATTTTAATATCTCCTTTGTAATAGTATTTTAGCATAAAGTTTCTTAAAAATCAATTTTTTTGAAAAAAATTAAAAAAATTACGAAAATCTCTTGACAAGACACAAAACAAGTGATATTATACAAGTGTCTTAAAAAGATACAAACAAAATGAGCAATAAAAT
>JAZUMP010000048.1:0-3496 GCA_045603725.1 Christensenellaceae bacterium | reverse complement strand
TGAATTGCACTAAAGTGCATTAAAAGGCAATTCAATTCATGGAGCGTAGCGAGAATTCATGGCTTTAGCCAATTCATGACAATTTATTTGTCTATTCATTTATTATATATAAAAATCGGGAGAGCAATGCTCTCCCCTACGATTATTTGAGTGTAAATTTTAAGTTTACGAGTGATATTAAAAAGCGAATATTAACGCCGTTTATATGCTCTTAGGCGAAGAATGACATAGAGGAATAGAGCAAGGCGATGGAGTAAACCGTTTGATAACAAAAGGGGGCGTCAAATACATAAGACAAGGCAAATCCCCGAAGATAAGAGTATACGTCTTTTCAAGGGGTTTAACGAAGTATTACGCAGTATTTCACGAACACTTTTATCAATAAGGTTTACGAAAGAGCCTACTAAAAAATCGCCTTTTCTATTACACCGCCACCTAAACAGTATTCGTTTAGGTAGAATACCGCGTATTGGCCTTCGGTTATAGCGCGTTGTTTATTTTCAAACTCTACGAGTATTCCATCGTCTTTTATATTGACTAGAACTTTTTGTTCGTCTTGACGGTATCTAAATTTCGCAGTGCACTCAAAAGATTTTTTGTTAGGTGTTCCCGGCATAAAGTTGCACGACTTCATTTCAAGGGCTTTACTATAAAGTTTATCTTCTTCGCCGTGAGCAACGTATAAGATATTATTTTTTAAATCTTTTTCTATAACGAACCATCTTCCGTCATCACCTTTAACACCGCCAACGTCAAGCCCACGCCTTTGGCCGATAGTATAATACATAAGCCCTGAGTGTTTTCCTAAAACTTTACCGTCGTAAGTTTTGATATCGCCTTCTTGAGCGGGAATATAATTCATTAAAAACTGCTTGAAATTTCTTTCGCCAATAAAACAAATGCCCGTTGAATCCTTTTTGCCAGCCGTTACAAGACCGTTTTCTTCAGCAATTTTTCTAACTTCAGGTTTTAATAAGTTTTGAAGTGGAAATAAAACGTTTGAAAGTTGTGATTGTGAAACTTGGTTTAAAAAATAAGTTTGGTCTTTGTTCGTGTCTTTACATTTTAAAAGATAGTGAACGTTTCCATCGTGTTTTACGCCACAATAATGCCCTGTTGCAATATAATCTGCTCCTAAACTTATAGCATAGTCTTTAAACGGTCCAAACTTAATTTCCCTATTACACAACACGTCTGGATTCGGGGTTCTACCCGCCTTGTATTCTTCTAAAAAATATTTAAATACTCTATCCATATATTCTTTAGAAAAGTTTACCGTATAATAAGGGATATCTAAAAGATTGCATACACGCCTTACGTCAGAATAATCTTCTTCAGCCGTACACTCTCCCTCGCTATCGTCTTCCCAATTTTTCATAAAAAGACCTATTACGTTATATCCTTGTTCTTTTAACAAAAGCGCGGCAACGGAACTATCAACGCCACCACTCATTCCAACTACTACTGTTTTTTTCATACGTTTATTTTATCATATACTTATAAAATTTCAAACACTTTTTTCAGAAAAAAGATATTTTACTTATTTTTAAGGTTATGCTATTATATATATAGATAAGGAAATTTTATGATAAAGAGATTTTTTAATAGACCGATAATTATTGTTTGTTTTATATTTTACGTTCTTCTTACCTTTGTAATTTTTTTCTTTTCGTTAACCGACGGCAAGTCAAGTGGAGAGCAAAGTTCGTTCGTGTGGTCTATAATATCAACTGCTTTTAATATAAACGGAAACCACGAATTTTTGGTTAGAAAACTTCTAGGGCATTTTAGTGTTTTTATAGCGCTTGCAATTTTTGCTTCGGTGGTTTATTATAGACTAGTAGAAATTATTTTTAAAACGCGTATTACTTTTTATTTTACGGTTTTTACTTTACTTGCCGGTCTTTTAACTGCTATAATATCGGAAATTTTACAACTTCCTATTTTTGTTAATGGAAGAAGTGCAGAAATTTTTGACGTTTTATTAGATTTTTTCGGTTACTTGTTGGGGTTTTTAATTGCGTTTTTTATACTCCCTATTATATATAGAAAGAAAACCTCTAAAATTAAAGTTTAACTACGCTTTTGTAATTTTATCTACCCGTAGTGTAACAGGATAACATATCAGATTCCGATTCTGACGATTTGCGGTTCAACTCCGTACGGGTAGACCAATCGAAAAAGCCGATGTTTTCATCGGCTTTTCATTATGATTTTTTATACGTTTATTATTTTTTTATTTTTCTTTTTTGCATAGTTTACAGTATATAACGCTCCACCTTTAAAATACCTTAAATGCGAGATTAAAACTGATGAGTTATCTACCATATATCTATTTCTTATTTGCATACACCCATCTACATATTCATCGCTAAAACATACGATTTTATCGGCTTTTTTTAAATATTCTTCATATATTTCTTTATCTTTGTTATTATAATATTTACTTTGTTCTTTACACGGAATACAGGCAATAATATCTAGGTTATATTCTTCTTTTTTAGACATTAAAATTTCAAAACATTTTAAATCAAACCCCATTGCCATTCCAACTAAAAACGTTTTGTATCCTTTTTTTAATATATTGTTGATAACTTCTTCAAGTTTATTAATATTAAAATCTTTTGACAATATTCTATGACCGGTAAATGAACAAGTTCTCTCTATATCAAAATTATCCATATTATAAAGGTTTACTCCTTTCTTTTCCGTTTCCGCGAGGATATTTATCAGGAGTTTTTTGCTCTTTTTTTATAATAAAAACACTTCTTTCTCCCATATTAAATGAAAGATTATAAAAATCGCTTTTTATAATTTTACCACCTAATATTTTTATTGCGTTTTTTGCTTCTATTTCTTCACCGTTTTTTTCACCTTTATACGCTATAAAAAGCCCGTCTTTCTTTATTAAAGGTATAGTATATTCTGATAAAGTATTTAATTTTGCAACTGCACGTGCCGTTACAATATCAAAACTTTCTCTATAAATAGGGTTTTTCCCTGCTTCTTCCGCCCTAACGTTTACAACTTGTGCATTTAATGTTAATTTCTTTATAACTTCTTGTAGAAAAGTACATTTTTTCCCAACAGATTCAAATAAGGTAAATTTTAAATCTTTTCTTAAACACATAAGTGGTATTGATGGAAAACCACCACCACTACCAACTTCAGCGACGTTTGCATTTTTAAAAAAGTAAGATTCGTTTATTAAACTATCTTCAAAATGTTTAATTTCTATTCCTTTATCGTCTATAATTGACGTTAAGTTAAACTTATTATTCCAGAAAATTAGCAGGTTTTTAAACTCTTCTAATTTATCTAAACATTCTTTATTTAATTGTAAATTTGTTCTTTCTAAATACTCAAGCATTTTTCACCTTTGTTTAAAAATTATAACATATATTTTTTAAGTTTTCAATTATTTATTATACATATTTAATACTTAAAAATATTTACTAAAATTTACTATTTTTATTGCTTTTTAATTAAATATTAT
>JAZUMP010000047.1:0-2478 GCA_045603725.1 Christensenellaceae bacterium | reverse complement strand
ATTACTCCAATACAAATTTTTCAATTAAATTTTATCATTTGTTTTAAGTAATTTTAAATATATAAATTTATTATAAAATTAGACTAAATTTTTTTGTATTTTATAAATTTATCAAAATGTATTTTTTTAACGGTAATATCAACGAGCACCTTATCTTCTTGATAAATAAATTCAAAACTTTCTAATAAATTTAACAATTTATTAAAGTCTTTAAGTTGGCTGTAATTTATAACTAATCTTGTTTTTATAAATGATTGTGAAAGTTGATTAGTTATTTTATCTTTTAACATTTCAATACCTTCACCGGTTTTAGCAGAAATAAAAATAGCGTCTTTTGGAAAATATGTGAAATCTTCGATTTTATCACATTTATTAACAACTATTAAGTGTTTGGCAGTAGAATTTAATTTTTCAAGCGTTTCTAAGGTTGTTTTTAGTTGAGTTTCCCAAGCGCCACTTCCGTCAACAACAATTAGATTAAGTTCCGACGATAGCGCGCTTTCAAGCGTTGAGTTAAACGATTCTATAATATTTGTTGGAATATTTTTAATAAATCCTACTGTATCAACAAGTAAAATTTCGTATTCGTTTATTTTTGCTTTTCTAATAGTTGGGTCTAACGTTGCAAAAAGTTTATCTTTAGCAAGTACGTTTGCACCAGTGAGAAGGTTTAAAAGGGTAGACTTGCCAACATTTGTATAGCCAACTATGCTAACCGTTATTTCAGAGTTTTTATTGCGCCTATAAGTTTGAATTTCACGCCTTGTTTTAAGTTCAGATATTTGGTTTTTTAAATAATCAATTCGAGTTCGTATATGCCTTCTATCCGTTTCAAGTTTAGTTTCACCAGGTCCACGAGTTCCTATACCACCACCTAAACGAGATAATTCGGCGCCTTTGCCTTTTAACCTTGGATACATATATGAAAGTTGCGCAAGTTCTACTTGTAATTTACCTTCGTGAGATTTAGCGTTTTTAGCAAAAATATCTAATATAAGGGTAGTTCTATCAATTACTTTAACGCCTAATAATTCACTCATATTAAGTGTTTGCGACGGAGATAAACTGCCGTCAAACAATGCACAATTTGCGCCTATTTCAAGAATTTTATCGCGAATTTCTTCAAGTTTGCCACTACCTATAAAGGTCGCTGGATTTATCTCTCGAACTTTTACCGTTTCAAAATAAACGGGAATTGCATCTGCGCTTTCAATTAAACTAAATATTTCATCTTGTAATTCGTTAGTGTTTGCATTGAAATCGTCTATTAACGGTTCTATAACTAAAATTTTTTCAATGCTTATGGTATTTAAATCAATCATCATCTCTTATTTTAACGTTTTTTATGGCTTTGCGTCTAACTTCTTCAGACATTGCCGCATAGTGCTTTTTTGTAGTATTTACGTCGGAGTGGCCTAAAAAGTCCGCAACTAAATAAATATCACCGGTTTCATTATACAAATTCGTGCCAAACGTGCTTCTTAATTTGTGAGGGGTAATATTTTTAAGCGGGGTTACTACTTTTGCGTATTTTTTCACAAGTTGTTGTATACTTCTTGTCGTTATTCTCGTATTTTGTAGGCTCAAAAACAACGCTTTTTCGTTAGGATTTAAGTCTTTTATTTGACTTCTATAATCAAGCCAAGACTTTAATGCGTTTGCAACTTCTTCAGAAATATATAATATCGTACGGTTTCCACCTTTACGAGTAACTACGAAACTTAAATCTTCAAAATTAATATCGTCGACGTTTAGGCCAACTAGTTCGCTATTACGAATTCCTGTGCCTAAAAACATCATAAGTATTGCAACGTCGCGAATTTTAGTGTTTTTATGGTATGCTTTTTGGCGCTCGGATAAATTTTCGCCACTTTCTGCAAGAGAAACGAGTTTTACCATTTCGTTAACGTCTAATCGAATAATTTCTTTTTCGTGAAGTTTTGGAAGTGAAACTTTAGACGATACGTTATTTGATATAAGCCCTTTAAAGTATAAATACTTAAAAAATGCGCGCACTGCCGCTAATTTTCTGGCTTTTCCACGTTCGTTGTTAGTTTCTTCTTTTCCATTAATTATATAATGACTTAAAAATGCTAAAAAATTCTCAAAATCCGAAAGTGTAAGTTTTTCAAGGTCAAGTAGGGTAATTTCTTTAATATTTTTGCCACGAAATACGTTTTTTATTAAATAATTGAAAAAAATACGTAAATCTAAGCAGTAATTAAGCCTTGTAAGTGGCGAAGTGTATTCAGTACGACCAATTATAAACTCGTACACGTATGGTGGCATATCTTTAGTTACGTCATCAATTTTATTTAAGCAATTAATTTCACGTTGTTTATAGTAATTATCTGCAATCTTCATATTTATTAGTTTATCATATCTTTTCGCAAAATACAACAATTTTAATAATTTTAAGGCTAATTTTTAATAGTGTAAAACTATTTAATAAAAATTTGAAATTAATTATATTTTATT
>JAZUMP010000046.1:0-30958 GCA_045603725.1 Christensenellaceae bacterium | reverse complement strand
AATGAATAGACAAATAAATTGTCATGAATTGGCTAAAGCCATGAATTCTCGCTACGCTCCATGAATTGAATTGCCTTTTAATGCACTTTAGTGCAATTCATGAGTTTTTAAACTCAATTCATGAAATCTCTGATTTCAATTTACGCCGTAGGCAATTCATTGGCTTTTAATCCTGTCATTCTTCGCGTCGACCAACAGCGACGGGCTAACGGAGAATCTATCTCTTCACTGTCATTCTTCGCGCCGACCAACCTGCTCGGCATACGGAGAATCTATTATGATAAGGAAGAGATACTTCAAAAGCCGTTCAAGGTGGGAAGTGTTCAGTATGACATTTTATATATAACTTTCTTCTTGTCATTCTTCGCCTACCCACGAGACGGGCTAACGGAGAATCTAAAAACACAAAACAATTTCTTTACATTTTAGATTTTCCGACAGCATATCATGTAAGCAGGCGGAGAATGACAGCAATAATTTTATTCTTAGACAAAACTTGTAGGGGAGAGCAATGCTCTCCCGATTTTAATTAATTTAAATTTATAGATTCTCCGACAGCATATCATGTAAGCAGGCGGAGAATGACAGAAAATATATTATTATAAGCGACAGACAATATATTATTATAAGTTACGGTAAATGTATTATTATAAAAAATAAATCGATAAAAAAATCACGCAAGATATTTTCTTGCGTGATTTGCTATTTAGTTAACTAAATCTTAGTAACCAACTTTTTCCCAACATTCAAATGGAGCAGCAAGTTCGTCAGAAACTAAAACTTGAGTCTTCATAGTTTGAAGCATTGAAGATGGAATAAGTGGAGTTACAGGTCCGTGAAGAACTAATCTAGAAGTCATTCTTTGCCATGAAGAGAAAGTACCGTTAGTTAAAAGTGCGTGTACTTCAATTCTTTCTCTAGCGTTCTTAACGTCAACAGGGCCGATTGTAGCGGCTTTTGGTGGAACGTCAGCCATATAACCAGATTGACCGAAAACGCCGTGTAAAGAGTTTTGAGCAACTGTTAATGGGTGTAATTCAACGATTCTAGCCTTCATATTAAGCCATTCGTCAAGTTGAGCCTTAGTTGGAGGAGTTGCGCCAGTAGCGTCGAAACCTTCTGGGAAGAAATCAGGAACTGGGTCGATAAATGCCATGTGGCCTGTCCAACCTGGAGAAGATGAACAGATATCTGCACCGCCTTCACCACATTCAGTAATCATATCAGAATAGTTAGCGATGTTTTTATTAGTTGGGTAGTGAACGTTAGAAAGTGGCATTCTAAGTTTTTCATCGATTTGATATACTAAGTATTTGAGCATTGAGTGAGCAAAACCTGCTTGATATGTTTCAGGAGCGATGTTGCCACGTTCGTCAGCCCATTCGTCCATTGCGAAAAGGTGAACGTTTCTACAATCAACTTTGAAGTAATTGATAAGTTGAGCAAGTGGAATGTAAGTATCTGGTTCTGGGTTACCTAAAATTAAGGTAATTTTTTTGCCCTTTTCAGACGCTTCTTTAATTCTAGAGAATAAAGTAGCAATTAAAACAGGGTGTGGGTTCATCATAACTTTAATGTTAAAGTCAGGATTTGGGTGTTTTTCTAAATCAGTTCCGCTTATTTTACGAAGTTTTTCGCAAAGTTCTCTGTCCTTAAATGGAACGTAGTCCGCAGGTTGGAACTTAAAAGTGGTTGCTGGTTCAAATAATTTGTTCATATTTTTTCTCCTTTAAATATTACTTTTTTAACGTTAAATTTATCGTCAACTATAATTAAGTTGGCGTAATTGCCTTCATCAATATAACCGTAGCCTGAAAGATTAAGAACTCTAGCAGGGTTATATGAGCCGAACTTAAACGCATCGCAAATAGAACAGCCCGTGTGCATCATAAAGTTTCCACACGCAATATCAAGCGTTAAGCCCGAGCCAGCGATTTCACCCGCATTATCAAAGTGAATATCGGTTGCTTCTTCAAAGCCTGGTGGAATAGGTCCGTCGCACACGAATTGGTCGGCAATAAGAATAATTCTATCATCGCCCTTAATTCTTCTTACAAGCCTTTGCATATAAGGAACGACGTGAATACCCATTCTATCCGAAATAAGTTCAGCGTAAATTTCTTTATTATAATTAACTGCTTCGTCTACACAAACGCCTCTACACTCCGAATAATGTTCGATAGTGCCCGTAGCGTTAGTGTGGTGCGTTGCTATTCTAAGACCGTAAGGAATATATTTTTCAACAAGGGGTGGTGGCGCTTCACTATGCGCAACTGCAAAAACGATGTTAGGAATTTCTGCTTTTACGTCTTTAACGAATTCTTCTATTCCTTCACGTTCAGGCGCAAAACACCAAACTTTTGCACTGTCTTTAACCTTTTTAACGATGTCAATATACTCTTCACGAACTACTGCGTCTTTCCAAACGTTTTTATCGCGTTCACAACCAAAGTTTGGAGAAAGGTAAGGACCTTCCATGTAAAAACCTACGAAGTTGTCAAACTTGCCGTTTTCATTAGCTTTTAAAATATCGTCAGCCGCTTTGATGTACGCGTCTTTATTAAGGTTATTATAAAGTGCAGGAAGAACGCCCGTAACGCCGTGGCTTAATAAGTACTTACTCGTTGCTTCAGGCTCTTCAAAAATCCATTTATTGTCTGCAGCGTGAGTATGAACGTCAATAAGCCCAGGACCTACGTAGTTGTTCTCAGCATCGATAATTTCTGCACCCTCAGGTATAGAAATATCTTTAGCCTTACAGGCTTTAACGATTTTTTCCCCATCCATTAAAATAACGCCGTTAGGGATGTAATAATCCTTCATTACAATCGTTGCATTAATTATTGCTTTCATTATGATTCCTTCGCTCCTACGCAAAGTTTATTGATTGGAATGCTTGTGAAATACTTCGCAATTCACGCCTTTATTCCTTGACAATACGGCTAGTATTGCCTGCGGGGATTTGCCTTGTCTTACTTGTATTTGACGGCACTTTTGCAATTAAACGTTTTGCTTCGTCGCTCGCTTTTTATTATAAACTTTTATAGTTTTATATTTAAAACGTTGTCCGTTCTAATATAATTTTCGTAACATTCCGTATAGTCTACGTCGTTAGGGGTATAGGTGTTTTTAAGTTCTATTAAATCAAGAACGCTTTCAACCGACTCAAATACGCCAGTGCCGACGCCTGCAAGAATAGCCCCGCCTAAACAAGCCGTTTCGTTATTTTTAAGCGTAACTAATTTCTTTTTAGTCATATCGGCTTTCATTTGGCACCAAAGTTTACTGTTTGAGCCACCACCCATCGCTCTAATTTCTTGAACGTCTAAATTTAAATAGTCTAAATTCTCTTTTAACGTGCAAGAAATGGCTTCCATTATACTTCTAACGAAATGCCCCCTCGTATGCTCGGGTGTAAGCCCTGTAAAACTTCCTCTAGCAGACGGATTGTATTTAGGCATTGTTGAACCACATAAGTATGGCAAGAAGGTAAGCCCGTCTGAGCCGGGAGCAATCTTTTCTGCGAGTTCGTCTAATTCTTTAAAAGAATAGTTCTCGCAAAGTGCGTTTCTAAACCATTTAAGAGCCATACCGGCAGTAGACGACCAGGTAAGTAAACAATACTTTCCGTCATAGTTATAATGGCAAGGAATAATACTGTCTTTATTAAACGGTGGAACTGTGTCACAAGGGCAAAATATAGCCATCGTAGTTCCAGTCATTTCACTTATAATACCTTTTTTTACTACGCCTGCGCCGATTGCGCCTGAAACTTGGTCCATAGCGCCAGTTACGATTTTAATACCGTTATAATCGCCAACGTATTTACCACTATCTAAAAGGGTAGGGAGCATGGTTTCGGGTACGCCTATATAGTCAAGCATATCTTTCCACCAAATGCTTTTATTAATATCGAAGTAAATTGTTGAAGACTGTAAAGTTTTTTCAGTAACGAATTTACCAGTTAATTTATAGAGTAAATAGTCTTCTAAAAGAAAGATTTTTTTAGTCTTTGCCCAAACTTCAGGCTCGTTCTTTTTTACCCACAAAAGTTTACAAGCAGGCCAAGTAGCCGTAATTTCGGGCTGACCGGTAATTTCGTATACGAGTTTACGACCAAAATGATTATCGAGTTCTTTTGCTTCTTCAACTGCTCTATTATCAAGCCAAACGATGGCTTTCCTTACAGGATTACCGTTTTCGTCGGTTAAAATGAGCGTTTCGCATTGAGTATCGATACTAAGAGCGTCAACTTTCAAATCTAAATTTTTAAGTTCAGTCTTTACTATTTCCCAATACTTTTCTGCTTCAAATTCAACGATATCGTCGTGCGATTCTATGGTGTAGTCTATATTGGAAGATTTCAGCATTTCAAGTTTTTCATTGAAAACTGCCGTTTTTACAGATGACGTACCAACGTCAATCCCCATTAAATTCATACTTATCTTTTCCAGTTTAAAGTGTAATGAACGTCATCAGCCTTTTCTTCTGGTGTGTATTTACGAACTGTTGTATCAACAACTTTACCGTCGTTATAAGTTCTATCGTTAATTTTTTCAGTTGTGCCCATAACTGTTACGTTAAGTTGACGATGTCTTGCACGAACTTGGTCCCAGTCAATAAAGTATACGTGAGCGAATTCGCCACCGTCTAAAACGCCGTCTTTAATAGTCATTGTTTCACTTCTACCAAAGAAACAAGAACGAAGGTGACCGTCAGTATTAAGGCTTGTATGGTCGCCTGGTTCGTTTACGAATCTACCAAATTGAGTATGTATTGGGCCTGGGTGCATATATTCGTTTGTTTCGCTATAGTCTGGAACGATTTTTTGCATAATCTTTAATAAATCGTGTTGTAAATATTCTAAATCGTAAAGGTCAATGTCGTGTGAACATTCTTGTACCATTACTGAACAAGTAGTGTGGTGTGAAGCAATAGCAACAGTACCGTTCTTAATACCAGATTCTTCAACGATTTTTAAAATATCGCTAGTAACGTCGTGAAAAGTTGGTCTCCAACCTTTAGATTGTAATTCGATTTCTTTTTGAAAAACTTTAAATTCCATAAATATATCTCCTTTTAATTATATAATAAACGGTAACTAACCGCATTTTACAGTGTAATTATTTATTTAATCTTTCGCCAACTGCTCCACCTGGATGAATAAGGGCGAATTGTTCGTTTTTATAACCCGTTTCTTCAATCAAAGCCGTTTGAAGAAGGTGGAATATAACTGCAAGAGAAGTTGTAGAAGTAGTTCCTTGCGAGTTGTATTTATCCGTTTCGCGATTAACGTATTGTTTTAAAACTACGTCGGCAGAAGTTGCTAAAGGCGACTCTAAATTTTCAGTAACGGTAATAATTTTAACGCCTTTTGCCTTACATATATCAACGATAGGTAAAAGTTCCTTAGTTTTGCCACCTCTTGAAGCAAAGACCATAACGTCGCCTTCCTTTAAAAAGCCCGTTGCGCCGTGAATTGCTTCGGCAGGGGAAATAAACCTTGCAGGAAGTTCTATACAGCACATTAAGTGTGCAAAATGTTGACAAATAATACCAGAGTGCCCACAACCAGCAGCGCCGATTCGTGGAGCGCTTATTAAAAGTTCAACTGCTTTAGCAAACGCTTCTTCATCAAAATAATTTTGCATTTCTTTAATGCACTCTGATTCAATTTCAAATACGTTTTTTACTTGTTCAATAGTCGTAGATTTCATAATTCACCTTATTTATGTAACTCGTCCCAAGCCTTTCTTACACTTTTAATCATTTCTTCAGCGAGTGCAAGTGGGTTTTCTGCTTTTGCTATTGCGCTAGAGCATCCAGATGCAGAAGAACCTGCTTTTATAATGTTATAGCAATCTTCCCCCTTAGAAATACCTGCAGATGGGAAAGGTTTAATGTCAGGATTAATTTCTTTAATTACGCGAATAACTTCGTCAACGTACTCTTTATCAGCAGGTTTACCGGTACCGATAAGTTCAGTAGGTTCAGCAACTAAAATATTAGGGCCAAGTTTTGCTATTGCTTTAACTTCTTCAATACTATCTGCACAAACCATAGTTGCAAGACCAACTTCATCGGCACGCTTAATAGCAACTGCGATTTCGTCAATAGTGAGTTTGCGCTCTGCGTGATTGAGCATTACGCCAACGGCACCCGCTGCCTTTACTGCTTCAGGCAAAGTCTTGCCCATGCCTTTACCTATTGGCAAACTGTCCATATGTTGAGAATAAACGTGAACTCTTTTAGTGTGTTTTGCGATGTTGTAAATTTCAGTATCGGGAACGTCTAAAACAACGTCAACGTCGTACTTTTTAGCGAGTTTATCAAGCCCTTTTGCTATTTTTAAAAGCACGTCTCCATACATATAACACTTTGGACCATATTCAAAAAACGGCTCTTTTATTTTGTAATTTTTATACATAATGCTCTCCTTGAAAGTTTCGTGTAAATTAATATATATTATAGTAAAAAGTATACAATAATAACTAGTATTTGTCAAGACTAAGAAGTACAATATTTAATATAATAGGCATTTCATAATTTAAAAATAATTGATTTATCGATAAAGGTGTGTTATTATATAAACAAAGTAAAAAATTAAGGTATAATATGAGCGATTTAAGAAGATTTTTCGTTGATAAAATAGTAGAGCCGTTAGTTATTGAAGGGGAAGAATTTCGCCATGCAGTTAGCGTGCTTAGAATTAAAGAAAATGAAGAAATTATCGTTTGTGATAACAGTGGTTACGAGTATTTGTCGAAAGTAGAAAAAATAAACAAAAAAGATTTTACGGTTAAGGTTATAAGTAAAAGGGAAAGCGACGTTGAAGCGCGAGCAGACGTAACGTTAATTGCAGGATATTTAAAAGGTGATAAAACCGAACTTGTCGTACAAAAAGCAGTGGAACTTGGGGTTAAAAATATAATAGTTTTCAACTCGGAATACTGCTCTTCATATATGAACGAAAATAAACTAAATAGGCTTAATAAAGTATCGATAGAAGCGTCTAAGCAATGTGGCAGAGCAGTTGCTCCAAAAGTTGTTTATTCAGAGGATTTTAAAAGCGCTTTAAAATATGGCGAAAGTGCTAAAAATAGGCTTTTTGCCTGCGAATTTGGGGTTTCAAGCGAAGTGGATTTTAAGGATTTAAACGGCTCTACTTCAATAGTCGTTGGAAGCGAGGGCGGGTTTTCACAAAACGAGTATGAACTTGCTAAAAGTATGGGTTATAAAACGGTGTATTTAGGCAAAAGAATACTTCGCGCCGAGACGGCTTCTATTGCGCTACTCGGAATCATAATGTATTCGCTTGGCGAGTTGAAATAAAAAACTAAACAAGAAAGTTTGATTAAAAATTAAAAGAACTAGGGTTTGACAAAATACGTCAAATTAAAATATAAAAGGAAGTGTAAAATGCAGTTATCATTTAACGATATAAAAAAGATTACTTTTGGTGCTGTTTGCATCACAGAAAACGACGGACTTATTGAATTTAATAGATTTACCGAAAAACAAAAGCAAGCGTACTTAACACATAGAACGATAGCTTTACACGGTAAAGTTAATTGTACAAGTAGTATAAGATTTTCTTTTATTACTGACGCGACTGTTTTTAAAATGGAATATCAACTAATTAATGCTTCAAGTAGAAATTTTGCATATTTCGACGTAATGGTTGACGGCGAATTAATAGGTCATTTTGGTTCAGATAATTTCACTCAAGAAGAAAGTGTTTACGAAACTTTATTAAAAAACGGCAAAAAACACGTTGAAGTGTACTTCCCATTTAGCGCAAACGTAAAAATTAAAAGTATAGAACTTTTAGGCGGTTCTATTTTGGAGCCTAAAAAACGCAAATACACTATGATTGCTTACGGCGATTCTATAACGCAGGGTTACGATGCAACTTATTCTTCTCAGGCTTACGTTAATAAACTTGCTTGCTATCTTGATGCAGACTTATTTAATAAGGCAATTGCGGGAGATACTTTTTTTCCAGAACTACTCGAAAATAAAGACGTAATAGTTCCCGATATCGTTACCGTAGCGTACGGCACTAACGATTGGACTAAGTGTAGTTATGAAGAGTTTAAGTTTAATTTAAACGCCTTTTTCGAACTTCTTTACGAAAATCATAGAGAAAGTAAAATTATAGTAATTACTCCTGTTTGGAGAGATGATATAGAAACCAGATTCCCACCTATCAACATTAGTTTTAACGAGTTAAGAGAGCGCATCAAAAAGGTTGCTTTAAGTTATGATAATATAACCGTTATAGACGGAGACAATCTCATTCCCCCAGACCTTAATCTTTTTAGAGATAAGCATCTTCACCCAAACGACGAAGGTTTTAGTTACTATTCTAAAAATTTAATTGAAAAAGTTAATAAAGCATTATTTTAACTAACTTTTTGTGGAGAAAAATATTCTATAAAATAATTTCTATATTTTAAAACTTATGGAACAAAACGTTCCATAGCGTTTTAATTACAAGTAGCAATAAAATAAACCCACTTGAGTTTACTAGTAGTGCATTTGATGTGAACCCAAAAGTTTAGACAAAAAATTAAATTAAATATATTGGAATTGAGTTCGGTATTTAACCGGACTCATTTTCAATTTTAGTAAGAATTATCTTAAATAATATTAACTTTTTTAGTTTAAAAAATCAAATATCTCAATAGCCTTTTTATTGACATTTATTTTGTTAATGGTATATAATATTTAATCATAAGGAGAGAAAAAATGCAAAGTAAATACGAGAAAAAGTTTGACTATAACGTTGTTATTATCGTTTTATGTTTTATGAGCACGTTACTTGGTTTAGGAATGTGGGGTAGTAAAAGTTACTTTATAAAACCTATTACCGAAGCGCTTGAAGTTTCGCGTACGGCTTATTCTTTCGTCGATACTATGCGATATATTTTATCAGCAGCAGTTTCGATGTGTTTTGGATTTTTAATAAAGAAATTCTCAACAAAAATTCTTTTTTTAACGGGTTTCTTTTTCATGATAGCATCTGCACTTATTTTTTCTTTTGCTAATTCTATGTTCCCTTTTTATATAGGCGGTGCATTTCTCGGCGTTGGATTAGGCTTGTCTTCAACTACAATGGTTGGATACATAATTGGATTAGTTTGTAAAAAGAATCGTGGCACGATAACGGGTATCGTTCTTGCTGCTAACGGTATTGGTGGTGCTATTGCTGTTCAAATTGTTTCGCCTATTATAAGCAGTTCAATTTTCGGTTATCGTACTGCATATAGGGTAATGGCTTGCATTTTTATAGCAATGTTTATTATACTTTTACTTTTCTATCGTGAACCGCATAAACTTGAGGGTGAATACGTTAATAAGAAAAAAGCGCATGGCTCTGGCTGGATAGGAATAGATTTTAATGTAGCAAAGAAAAAATACTATTTCTACGGTGCATGTTTTTGTATATTTTTCACTGGACTTTGCCTACAAGGTATAGGCACTTGTAAAATTCCACACATGCAAGACGTTGGATTAAACGCTACGTTCGTCGCAAGTATTGGAACCTTTTCTTCATTACTATTAACCTTTTCTAAACTCGCTAACGGATTTATGTACGATAGATTAGGGCTTAGAACTACCATAACTATTGACTGCGTTTCAGCAATAATCTTTATGATTATGTTATACTTAATTACTAACTCTATCTTAGGCATGGTACTTTGCGTTTGCTTAACTGTGTTCTACGCAATATCACTTCCTTTAGAAACAGTAATGTTGCCAATCTATGCTAACGACTTGTTTGGCGATAAAGATTATGCTAAAATCCTTGGTATATTCTCTGCCTTAAATCAATTAGGATACGCTTTAGGTTCGGTAGTAATTAATGGATTATACGACCTTTCAGGCTCTTACAAACTTGCATTAGTAGCGTGCTGTGTAACTATGATTATAATAGTTATAACGTTACAATTTATAATTACCCAAGCAAACAAAGTTAAAAATCAAGTGATTTTATCACAAGCAGTTGAAAAGTAATTTATTTTAATTAATATTTAACAAAAAACGCCTGCACCCAATAGCCGAATCCCTTGTAGGGACTCGGCTATTGGCGTTCTTTTTATTTTTTCTTGGTTTTTAGTGTCGTAAGAATAAGCGTAATCCATTTTAGTTATTGTTTAATTGTTGAAGTCGTTCCCATTAAAATTTTCGCTTACGTAAACGGTACACTCATAATCGTTTCCGTTTACAACGTCTTTTAACGAGCCTATAGGATATGAATAAGTAAGTGCTTTTTCATTTTGATATTCGTATACGGTAAACGTTGGGAATGGCTAAAATATCCTAAAATATTTGGCCAATCGCGTTCGCCAACTTTTGCCCCTTACAACTTGTTAATGGCAATGCAAGCGATAAAGTTATAACAAAAGCAATTAAAGATAATATTTTCTTTTTCATTATGTATTCTCCTTAAGTGGATTATAATCATAAGTATAAAATAAATTTAAAAATTTTCAATAATATTTTAAAAAGTATTTTAATCGAATTAAAATAATGATATAATTAATATAGTAGGTGAATTATGACAAAAAAGATTTGTTTTGTTTTGGGCGCTGGTGGCGCTCGTGGAATTGCTCATATTGGTTTTTTGCAAGCGATGGAAGAAAACGATATTAAACCTGACTATATCGTTGGTTGCTCTATGGGTGCAGTCGTTGGTGCGTGTTATTCTATAGGAATATCTCCATCAAAAATGAAATCAGTAGCAGAAGAATTAAAAACTAAAGACATAATAGATTTAAACCTAAAAATTTTTACAAAAAAGAGCATACTGCATTCCGTTAAAATGCGCAATAAAATAGCGTCGCTTCTTGAAAATAAGAATTTTAGTGATTGTTTAATACCGTTTAATTGTGTTGCGGTAGATTTAGTTACAGGTAAAGCAGTTGCTTTAAGCGAAGGTTCGCTAGTAGACGCCGTTTGTGCAAGTTCTGCAATCCCCACGATTTTTAGGCCTGTTGAAATGAAGGGTATGGACCTTGTTGACGGTGGCGTTTTAGAGCGTGTTCCCGTAAAGTTTGCTAAAGATTTTGATGCTGACGTAATCGTTGCCGTTGACGTTTTAGGTAAACTTCAACCGTATACGGAAACCAAAAGCGTATTAGGGCACCTTCTTAGAACTTTAGACGTCGTCGATTGTTTTAATACCGAAAAATATTTAAAAAAATATAAGCCTGACGTTTTAATTTATCCCGAACTTGGCGATATGAGCCAATATAAAGTAGAAAAGCTTTCGTTTGCGTATGAACAAGGATATAAAGCAGGGCTTGAAGCGGTTAAAAAAATAAAAAACAAATTAAAAAAATAAAAACCACCTAGGCGCTCTTTTTATAGGGGATAGCGACAACTAAATAAATCCTTAAACGGATTTGTGATATTTGCATAAAGCGAGCGATATTGCTTCGCAGTTATATTTGCCTAACGGCAAGTTTTGGATTTATTTAATATAACTTCTTCGAGAAAAATATAAGAACCTGCTGAAGCAGAACCTTGAATTTTTCTCTCGAAAAATATAAGAACCTGCTGAAGCAGAACCTTGAATTTTTCTCTCGAAAAATATAACTGCTTACGTAGTTGGCGTTCGCTTCGCTTGGCTAAACTTATAGTAATTTATCTTTTGTGGATAAGAAAAGCCCACCATATTTCGCTATTTTTGCGAAGTGTAGTGGGCTATATATTTGTTATAAACTTAAAACTACTAATAGAAGAGCCACCTACTCTTTTTTAGGTGGTTTTTCTAAGTTTTTATCTATAGTTTTAGAGATTTCGTCATGGCGTTTTAATAAGTTTAGTATTGCTTCTTGAGAATATTTGTTTTTATTTAGTTTGGAAGTGTTTGGTGTGGCGGGTGGACTGTCTTTTTGTTGTAATGGTGGTTTAGTAAATAACGAGTTTAAGGTGGAAGACAGCATATTTTCAATATTTTTGTTTTGCGCTAATTTTGTAAATATGTCAATTAAGCCGAATTTATCCAAAATAACTTTCCTTTTATAAAAAATATAGTAGAATTTTTATTAAAATCCATTGATTATTACGCTAATTTAGTGTATAATAATTAAGCGTATAATTATGTTTATAATTATGCCTACTTAAAAAATTATATTCCATTTTATTATATAGGGAGTTTATATTGATGAAAAAATTACTTATAGCAATTATTTCTATAATAATTATGGCGTTCACTTTAGTCGGCTGTGGAGATAGTTTTAAACCTGTATCTAACGTTGAGGGTGAAGTTTTATCTGGCAACGGTTCTTTCGCCGTAGAAAAGGGCGATTACGTTTATTTTATTAACGGTCAAGATGCAGTTACTAAGGAAAATAAATTCGGCGAAGTAGAAAAAGCATCTCTCGTTCGTATAAAAACTAGCGAACTTGCAAATCCCAAAACTGCAAAAATAGAAACGGTAATTCCTAAACTTTTAATAAGCGCATCATATAAAACGGGCGTTTTCGTTTATGGCGATTACGTTTATTATGCAACTCCTTCTAATAGGAAAGATAAACAAGGTAACGTTTTAAACAATCAAACTCAATTTTATAGATTTAACCTTAAATCTGGCAAGGCGGACGATTATATAGCAATTGCTAAAAATAACGCTACTGAGTATAGATTTATTGAAAACAACGGCACGGTATATCTTATATTCGTAATTGAAGAGTCTCACGCAGAAAATAACGAAACTCATACTCATAAAAAACTTGCAGTATATAATGCAGATACTCGCAAACAAGTTATGGAGTCTTTCGAGTATGAAGAAATGCTTATGCCGGAAGATAATTCTACTACCGTATATCTTACAAAATACGGTTATGACGAAGTTAACGAAGCCGATGAAAAGTATCAAGAAATTTACAAGTACACGGTAGGCAATGCTGAGATTGAAAAGAAACCTTGCATAAGTGGTTCGCCAGAAAGTTTAAAGGTTTTACAAGGCGCAAAATTTACTTTAATTAAGAATACGGGGAAATATTTAATATATAAAGAAACCGGTCTTGACAGTAATAACGCTAGCGTTAAATATTTTGCTAAAGAATCTGCAACTGAAAACGCACCAATTTTATTGGGTGGCAGTAATTCTTATATTGAAATGGCCTTAACTAACGGCGCATACGTTAAAGAATTAAATGAAATTTATTATATGGATACTACTACTGAAATCGGTGGTTTTTATAAATTTAATTACGAAGCGATTAACAGTTCAGATATGTCTAATGGCAGAACTCCTATTCGTAGAGACGTTTCTGGTTATAACTTGCAATTTGTAGAAAATGGCTACGCATATTTCTCTAATTCAGAAGGTTTATATTTTAGATGCGATTTAGAAGGTGATAATTTCTCACAAATTAACGGCGTAGCAATGAAAACTTCTACTGATTGGTATAAGCCAAGAGTTATAGGCAATTACTTTATCGGAAGTTATTCTAACGAATTATATAGTTCTTACGTTTACGTTGTTGATATGACTAATATCATCGTGGACAAGGAAGCGTATGATAATTATCTTACAGATATTGCTATCGACGATGAAGAGCACGTATTAAAAATCGTTGATACAAGAATCGGTATTATAACTAGCGCTGATAAAGAAGCGTTTGAAAAGTTAGTAGAAGAAAAATATAAAAAGGATTAAAAATTATCCGCCACAACAAGTGGCGGATTTTTGAAGTTTATGAAAATATTATCATTTGATATAGAAAGCACTACGGGCAATCATCGCGACGGGAGTATGTGTACTTTCGGTTATTGTTTAATTGACGAAAGTCTTAATATCTACCATCAAGAAGATATAGTGATGAATCCCAAAACCAAGCGCTTTGAAACCAAAATTAAATTACATTACGATAAGGCGTTTATAAAAAGTAAAGAGCGTTTTCCCGCTTATTACGATAAGGTTAAACAACTCTTTAAAGATAACGACTATATTATAGGTTTTTCAATTTTAAACGACGTAGAGTTTTTAAACAACGCTTGCGAAATATATAATTTAGAAAAAATTGAATACGAATTTTTAGACGTTCAACTCCTTTATAAAGAAGTATATAAAAAACCTACTTTGTCGGGGTTAGCGATTATTGCCGAAGAACTTGGGCTTGACTATGAAGCCCATCGTTCCGATGAAGACGCAAGAGTTACTTTTTTAGTTTTAAAACATATAATAGAAGACCTAAAATTGCCGATTGACGAAGTTTTAAGGAAGTATCATATAACGCTTGGAGTCAACTCTTCTAGCGACGTTGTTCCTTGCACTAACGGGGAACTTTCTAAAAGAGAAATAAATTATTTACTATTAAAATTCGTAGAAAAAAACTATCGCCACTCAAGAAGATATAAAGGCGGATTATCTTTCAAAACATTTGCTTTTACCGATGAGTTAAGATATGGAGACGTCGATAAATTTAGGTGCATCTTAAAAAGGATTTACGACTTAAACGGAAGGGTTGGAACGATTGAGTCTTCTAACGTTTTCGTTAGTAGTTTTAAAGACGGGGAACTTCCCGAAAAATATATAAACGCTATAAATTTAAGAAATAAAGATAAAAAAAGAATAACGCTTATTAGTGAAGAAGAGTTTATGGAGATGATTAAAGAACTTCCAAGTTTAGACTTTTCTAAAGATACTGAACTTCTTAGAATTCATCGTAACGAACTTAAATTAAGTAGGGAAAAAAAGCGTTTAGAAAAAATTAAAAAGCGCAATTTAGAAAACGCTAAAAAAATTAAAACCGAATAAAAATAAGAGGCATTGATTTCCCACAATGCCCCTTATTTTTTTATTGTTTTAACTACATTGACTTGCCTATATAATTAAGGTTGTATTTTTTTACAATTTCGTTTGCTATTATTAAAGATTTACCGTCGTATGCGTCAATTGATTTATGCGCGTCAAACCCAAAAGTTACAGGCGCTTGTTCTTCGCCTACTACTTCCCAAAATTTTAAGTTAGGGTAATTCCTATTTTCTCTAATCCCTAAAAAGTTTATTTCAAGTGGAACGTTATAAATTTTAGAAGCGACTGCAATTTTGCGCATAGTTTCTTTATAAATTTTATCATCGCCACTAAAATTAAAAATATCGGGGTGAGCAACGTAGGTAAAAACTTTGGTCTTTATGCCTTCAACGACCGTATCAACGTGTTCGTTAAGTGCTGTAACGCTATCCGTTTCAATAACGACGTGAGGGCTATTTTTATGCTCTGGCTTGGTGTAGTGCTGACCGAGTATCAAAAACTCTGCGCCAAAAGTTCGTGCCGTATTTAGCATAACGGAAAAATATTCGGGATAGTATTCCATTTCAAAACCAAGCGACAGTTCAAGTTTTCCTTCGTACTTTTTTTTCAATTCGTTTACGGTATCTACGTATTCTTTAGTTAATGAGTAAGGAAGCCTATAAATGGATTCTTTCCCGTTTTCTCTAACGAGTGGAATATGTTCTGAAAAGCCCATATATTTTATGCCGTTTTTTATAGCAATTTTTATATATTCTTCTTCTTTTCCGTCTGCGTGATTACAGCGAAAGGTATGAGTGTGGAAGTTGTAGTCCATATTTGCTCCTTTTAGCGTATTTTATCAAAAATGAAGATTAAATGCAAGTTTTTATTTGCTATTTTTTTAGTAATGTAGTAAAATATTTCTAAATAAAATAAAGGGATATACTATGAATATTATTACGATTACTGACGTTAGAGCAATGGCTGGCGATAGTGCCTTTTTATTAGATGATGGCAAAACGGCTATCTTATACGATTCTGGTTTTGCTTTTACAGGAAGTAGAGTTGCAGAGAATGTTAAACGAGCACTTAAAGAGCGTAAACTAGATTATATATTTTTAACTCACTCTCATTACGACCATGCTTTAGGCTCCGTTTACGTTAAAAAACTTTATCCAAACGCTAAAATCGTTGCAGGAGAGTACGCTACTAAAATTTTTGAAAAACCTACCGCTAAAGCCGTTATGCGCGATTTAGATAAAAAGTTTGCAGTAACTTGTGGTATTTCAGAATATGAAGATTTAATTGATAATTTGAGTGTTGATATCGCCGTAAAAGATGGGGATAAAATTATTGCTGGGGATATGACTTTTACCGTCGTGTCTCTTCCGGGGCACACTAAATGTTCAATTGGCTACTACTTAGAAGATGAGAAACTATTGCTCGGCTCTGAAACGCTTGGCGTTTATACGAACACGGAAAAGGTGTTGCCTTCTTATTTAATAGGTTATCAAATTGCACTTGATTCTATTAGTAAAGTAGAAAATTTAGATATTGAAAGCATTTTAGTTCCACACTACGGCTTAATTAGAGGTGAAGAAGCCAAAAACTATATAAAAAATGGTAGAATTAACGCTGAAGAAACTGCAAATGAAATCGTTAAAATTATAAAAGACGGTGGCAGTGATGAAGATGCGCTTAATTTCTTTTTAGATAAATATTATAGTGGATACGCTAAAGAAGTATATCCTATTGACGCTATTACTCTTAACACGAATATTATGGTAAGGCTTCTTAAAAAAGAAATTATGGGAATAGAATAAAAATAAAAACGGAGTTGCAACTGCAACTCCGTAATTTTTTAGTTAATTTCATATTTTGGAATTTTATCTTCATAAATAGGCGAACTCGTTTGATTAATGCCTAGTTTACGCATCATTTTAACGTCAATATGTGGAAGCAGAATAGTCGAATGAAGTTCTGCACGCCTAAGTTTAGGAAGTTGCCTTAATGCTTTTAAAGCATTTTTATTCGTATAACAACTTGAAGACAATGCAATTAACGTTTCGTCAATATGTAGCCTTGGCGTTTGGCTTGCAAGGTATTCAACTTTAAGTTTTGTTATAGGAACGATAGTGTCAGGCGATAAAAGTTGCTCATCATCAGGAATATCGGCTAAATATTTTAAAGCGTTAATAATAACTGCGCTTTGGCTTTCAAAAAGGTCGCTAGTTTTACCTGTTATAATCGTACCATCTTCAAGTTCAATTGCAGAACACGGAACGCCGGTTTTCGCTTGTTTTTCCATTGCTTTTTTATAAGTAATTCTATCGTCAACCGAAATGTTTAAAGTGTTCATTAAAACGAGTATTTTTTCAGACTCAATAGGGTCAAGATTATTTCTTCTCTCGTTTTCTAACGCCCTAAAATATCTACGAATAATTTCTTGCTTTGAGGCTTCTTTACAAACTTCATCGTCAGAAATTGCAAAACCAACCATATTTATGCCCATATCAGTTGGTGATTTATACGGAGAAACTTCCATAATTTTTTCAAAAAGAGTGTTTAGAACGGGGAAAACTTCAATATCCCTATTATAATTAACCGTAGTTTCGCCGTAAGCCTGCAAATGCCAAGGGTCAATCATATTAACGTCGTTAAGGTCGGCAGTTGCGGCCTCGTAAGCCATATTAACGGGGTGCTTTAAAGGTAAATTCCAAATAGGGAAAGTTTCGTATTTAGCGTAACCTGCCTTTTTGCCCTTTTTAAAATCGTGATAGAGTTGAGATAAGCAAGTTGCCATTTTACCACTACCAGGGCCCGGAGCCGTAATAACTACTAAGTCGCGCGAAGTTTTTATGTATTGGTTTTTGCCAAAACCTTCATCGCTAAGTATCATAGGAATATTCGTAGGATAGCCGTTTATAGAATAATGAAGGTAAACTTTAAGCCCTAATTTTTCAAGTTTTCTTTTAAACGCTTTAGCAAGTTCGTTATTTTCGCTAAAGCGCGAAAGAACTATGCTACCAACGAATAGACCGTAAGACCTAAACACGTCGATAAGCCTTAAAACGTCAACGTCGTAAGTAATGCCAAGGTCTGCCCTTACTTTATTTTTTGCAATATCGTCTGAATTTATTACGATTACGATTTCTGCTAAATCTTTTAATTTGGAAAGCATTTTTATTTTATTATCAGGCGCAAAACCAGGAAGAACGCGAGAAGCGTGAAAGTCGTCAAAAAGTTTACCGCCAAACTCTAAATAAAGTTTACCGCCAAACTGCTTTATTCTTTCAATAATTTTTTCCGTTTGAATAGAAAGATATTTTTCACTATCAAAACCAAAATTTTTCATCATATGCTTCCTAAAATAATATTACTTAACCATTATAACAAAAAAATATTAGTAGCGCAATAATAATTTAAATAAATTTACAATTTTTCCTACTTTAAAAAGTTTACTTATTTTTAAAATTTGGCTATAATATAACTATGAGCGAATGTACACATAATTGTTCAACCTGTAATAAAGAAGGTTGTAGCGACAGAAAAAGTTTAATAATAGAACCTAACAAATCAAGTAAAATCAAAAAAATCATAGCAGTTATGAGTGGTAAGGGTGGCGTAGGTAAATCTTTCGTTACTTCAATGCTTGCTTCTACCGCTTGTAAAAACGGTCTTAAAACCGCGATTATGGACGCGGATATAACAGGCCCTTCTATTCCTAAATCTTTTGGGTTTAAGGAAGGGGATAGGGCGGTTGGCTCTGAAGAAGGTCTTATACCCGTTACCACTAAAAGTGGAATTAAGGTTATGAGTATAAATCTTTTATTAGAAGAAGAAACTAAGCCCGTCGTTTGGCGTGGCCCTGTAATTTCGGCTGTTGTTCAACAGTTTTATACTGACGTTTTATGGGGCGAGGTCGATATAATGTTTATCGATATGCCACCAGGCACGGGAGACGTTCCTTTAACAGTTTACCAAAGTTTACCTATTGACGGTATTATAGTCGTTACCACACCGCAAGATTTAGTTGGTATGGTAGTTGAAAAATCACTCAATATGGCAAATTTATTAAACGTTCCCGTTATTGGCATAGTTGAAAATATGAGTTATTACAAGTGCCCTGATTGTGGCAAAATCGAGTATATTTTCGGGAAAAGTAACGTTAACGAAATTGCTGAAAAGTTTGGCGTGCCAGTTCTTTCAAAACTTCCTATAAACCCCAAAACCCCTAAACTTGTAGATAATGGTTTAGTTGAAGAAGTAGATGTTAAAGAGTTTGAAAACGCGTTCAAAGCAATTAAGGAGTTTAAAAAATGACACTTGAAAGTTTCAAAAAAGAAAAGATAGAGATGATGAAAGCGCATAATAAAGACGGCGTTTCCGCACTTAATTTAGTAATCACTAAAATAATGAGTTTAACTATTGAAAAGCGTTCAGTAGGCGAAGAAGTTTCGGAAGCCGATATTAATACGCTTTTACAAAAAGCAGAAAAAGAACTTATTGAAGAAAGAGAAGGCTTTGAAAAAGCAGGTAGAGAAGAAAACGTAATTAGTTTAAATAATCAAATTGAAACGATAAAAAAATATCTTCCTAAAATGCTTTCGGATGAAGAAATAAAAAGTATAATAAACGGTCTTGAAGATAAGTCTTTACCTTCCGTTATGAAACATTTTAAACAAAATTATCAAGGTAAAGCAGATATGAAACTCGTTAGCGAAATAGCAAAAAACTTATAATAAATAGCGTTAGTCAAGTTATAAAACGGTAACTTGACTAGCGCTATTTTTAAATTTATATTATTTATTTAGTTTAAAACAATAAACTTTTTTAAATTTAAAGGTCTAAAAAGGAAAACAAAAGGAGAAAATTATGGGAATTAGCGAAATTTTACTAGTTGTGGTTGCATTGCTTGCCGGAGTTGGCGTGTTTTTAGTTGGCGTACACTTTTTGTCCGACAATATAGAACAACTTGCCAATTCTCAGATTAGAGACTTGTTTAAAAAGACTGCTAACAATAGGTTAGTCAATATAGGTATAGGTGCGGCAACTACTGCGCTTATCCAAAGTTCAGGCGTTACTACGGTTTTAATCGTAGGTTTCGTTAACGTTGGAATGATTAGTTTGTATCAAGCAACTTCAATGATAATGGGTGCAAACATAGGTACTACTATAACTGCGCATATCGCGTCTCTTCAACAATTCGACTTTACCGAATACGTAAAATTACTTACGTTTATCGGTATTATGATAACTATGATTTGGAAGAGCGACAAAATTAAAAGTATCGGCTTTATATTAGCGGGATTAGGAATGATATTTATAGGTCTTGATTTGATGAAATCGTCAATGATGAAAATTGAAGACACTTTAGAAATGCTTTTTAAATTGGTTGATAATCCGTTTTTATTATTTTTTATAGGTATAGTCGTTACTGCGCTTGCCCAATCGAGTTCGGCAACTACTTCAATCATAATAACAATGGCGGCTGCAGGCGTTACTATAGGCGACGGAGGAAACTCAGTTCTTTATATGATACTTGGTACTAACATCGGTTCGTGTGTTACGGCGCTTATGTCGTCTTTCGGAACTAACGCAAACGCTAAACGTGCAAGTTTAATTCATCTATTATTTAACACGTTTGGATCGTTAATTTTCTTTATATTATTACTCAGTTGGAAAGACTTTAACGCAGTTACTTTTGCAAGGTGGTTCCCAGGTGCTGAGGCCGTTCAAATAGCAATGTTCCACACGTTCTTTAACGGAATTTGCACTTTAATTTTCTTACCGTTTACGAGTGTATTTGTAAAAATATCTACTTTATTAATTAAAGATAAAAATGAAACGGAAGCAATTTGTTCGCTTGATGAGCGTATGATTTCAAACCCTGCACTCGCTTTAGACCAATCTAATATAGAATCTATTAAACTTGCCGATACTTCTATGGATGCCTTTTTATCTGCATACGATGCATTTTTAAGAAAAGATTTAACTAAAATTCAAGAGGTACATCGAAAAATAGAAAAAGCAAATCTTTTAAACAAAGCAATAACTGATTACGTTATTAAGGTTGCCGCTAAAACAGGTGGAGATGATGAAAAAACTATATCTAATATTTATAATAACCTTGGCGATATTATGAGAATTGCCGAGATTGCCGATAACTTTACTAAATATACTAAGCGCTCTGTTGATAACAATCTTAGTTTCTCTCAAGAAATATTAGAAAAAGTAACCCTAATGGTTAAAGAAGTCAGCAATTTATATGATAAAACCAAAGAACTTCTTATTAATAAAAATATAAATTTAATTGAAGAAATTGATAGTATTGAAGAAAGTGTTGATAATATGAGAAAGCAACTTATTGACGAGCATATTGAAAGGCTTAACAACGGCAAATGCAAGCCGGAAAACTCATCTATATTTATCAATATGGTATCAAATTTAGAAAGACTTGGCGACCATATAACCTACATAGCGTATACGGTTAAAGATTAAATTATATAAAATAAATAAGCACCCTACACCTTTTGTTTGTAAAGTTGTAGGGTGTTATATTTTTTTATTGTGTTTGCGCATTGCAAACATAATAAAATAAGAAGTAGAATGATTCTTGTAATACGAATAAGTAAATTATTTTAAAGCAAATACGTTTTTTTGCAAAAAATACCAAAATTTTGCAATTTTTACTTTTTTAAATACATAAAAGTGCTAAAACCCCAACTATATTTGTAAAAAATTTAAAATGCCCCTTGAAATGTGTATTTAAATATGTTATATTATATTAGTAATATTATATATATATAAGTATTTTATTGTTTTTAAGGGGAAGATAATGAGTACAAAAATTGAGAAAAATGCGGTAAAAAGTAAAGATATCGCATGTATAATCGAAGGAGTAGTTTTTGATTATAAAAAGGTTTACGATAACGAGTTTTATGATAACTACGTTAATTCTTTTAAAAAGAATACTCGCAAACGTTATTTTTATAAGTTTATAAAACGCTGTTTCGATTTTTTTGTTTCGCTTATTTCGATTATAATTTTAATGCCTTTATATATCGGGCTATCAATTGCTATTAAAATTGATTCAAAAGGTCCAGTTTTTTTTAAGCAAGTTAGAATTGGCAAAAATAATAAGCCGTTTAAAATGTATAAATTTCGTTCAATGCGGAATGATGCTCCGCACGAAGAAATGACTTCTCAATTTTCTAACGCAGAAGATTATTACACTAAAGTGGGTAAAGTATTAAGAAAACTTTCTCTTGATGAACTTCCGCAATTATTTAACGTTTTAACGAATAAAATGTCGTTAATAGGTTATAGGCCACTTATCGTTAAGGAAGAAAAATGCAATAATTTGCGTGAAAAACTAGGCGTATTTGAATTTAAACCAGGAATTTCAGGGTATGCACAAGTGGTAGGTCGAGATGACGTTTATTATAAAAATAAGGCGTTGATGGACGCAGAATACGTTAAAAAAGCGAGCCTTTGGTTTGATATAAAAATTATGTTTCAAACGGTAAAAGTAGTGTTTACTAAAAAGGGGAATAGGTCTTAATGAAAATTTTAGTTGTTTGTCAGCACTACTTTCCAGAACCGTTTAGAATTACTGATATTTGCGAAGAACTAGTTAAGCGTGGGAATCAAGTAACCGTTATAACCGGTACGCCTAACTATCCTGAAGGCGTAACTTATAAAGGTTACGAAAAAGGCAAGAAAAAACGTGAAGTTATAAACGGCGTTGAAGTTTTAAGGGCTTACGAAATTCCAAGAAAGAAAGGAATTTTATATAGGTTTTTAAATTACTATAGTTTCGCGATTTCTTCAAAAAAACTTGCCAAAAGACTAAAAGGCGATTACGACGTTATATTTGCTAATCAATTATCGCCTATTATGATGGTTGACGGCGCTATTGCGTATAAGAAAAAGCACAACACTAAACTTGTAATGTACGTAATGGACCTTTGGCCTGCAAGTTTAAAAGCCGGCGGAGTTAAAGAGAGTTCGCTTTTATATAAATATTATAAAGGCGTTTCAAAAAGACGTTATCAAAGTGCAGACGTTTTAGCCGTAACTTCTAAAAGTTTTATTCCTTATTTGAAAGAAAATTTTAAAATTAGTGAAGATAAATTTATATATATTCCACAATACGCCGAAAGTCTTTTTAGTGTAGAAGCGTGCAAGAAAGAGCCTAATGAATATATAGATTTAATGTTTGCAGGCAATATTGGTAAAGCCCAAAGCGTAGAAAGTATAATTAAATCAGCAAACGAAGTAAAAGGCGATGAGAGAATTCGATTTCATATCGTGGGCGATGGCGTTTCACTTGAAAATTGTAAAAAGTTAGCCGATAGTTATGCGCTTGAAAACCTAACGTTTTACGGTAGGCGTCCCGTTGAAGAAATGCCTAGATTTTATAAAATGGCAGATGCAATGTTAGTTACTTTAACGAGTTCTGAGTTTTCTAAATTCACGCTTCCAGGCAAAGTACAAAGTTATATGGCGTCGGGAAAGCCAATAATTGCAAGTATTGACGGCGAAGGGCAAGAAATAATTAAAGAAGCAAAATGTGGTTTTGTTTCTAACGCTGAAGACTATAACGCTTTAGCCGAAAATATAAAGGCGTTTAGTCTTTTAAGTAAGGAAGAAATTGAAAATTTAAGCAAAAATTCTTATAACTATTTAAAAGAAAACTTCACCAAAGAAAAGTTTATTGAAAATTTAGAAGATTTATTTAATAGGTAGAGTTATTTTATGTCAGATATAACAACAATTATTTTAACTTATAACGAAGAAAAGAATATTGAAAAATGTATAAATTCTGTTAAAAACATTTCTAACAAAATAATAGTTGTAGATAGTTTTTCAACAGATAAAACTATCGATATAGCTAATAATTTAGGGGCAGAAGTTGTGTGTCATGAATTTATTAATCAAGCACAGCAATTTAATTGGGTAGTAGACAATATTGATATTAACACACAATGGATAATGAGAATTGATGCAGATGAGCAACTTACAGACGAGGCTTCGTTAGAAATTGAAAAATTAACAACTGAACATAAAAACACAAACGTGAACGGATTAGTTTTACAATTTGAAGTAATGTTTTTAGGTAAAAAAATTAAACATGGAGGCGTGTATCCTAAAAAAGATTTAAGGATATTTAAAAAAGGGCTTTTTAAAACTGAACAAAAAAATATGGATGAAAGGTCGTATTTGTTGTCTGGGAAAGAGGTTGTTGTAAAAAGCATATGCAAGCATAATGATTATAAAGATTTAACAGCTTGGATTGACAAACACAACAAATATTCTAATAGAGAAATGTTAGATTATTTTGATCTAAAAAACAACGAAAACAGTTATAAGCATTTAACAAAGCGCGCAAGGTTTAAAAGGTTTATTAAAAATAAAATTTATTATAAATTATCAATGTTTTTAAGGGCAAAATTATATTACATTTATAGGTATTATTTTAAGTTAGGTTTTTTAGATGGTAAAGAAGGGAAGTTCTTTTGTTTTTTGCAAGCGTATTGGTATAGAGTTTTAGTTGATGCTAAAATATATGAATATAAGATTAATAATTCAGGTGAACGCAAATGAAAATATTATTATTATCTTCGCTTCCTCCACCAACAGGAGGAATTTCTTCTTGGACGGTCAACTATCAAGACTATTGCAAAAAACGTGATATTGATTTGTATATAGTTAACACTTCGGTAGTTGGTAATCGTGTAAAAAAAATTACTAATAAAAAGAGTGTTTTTTCTGAAATAAAAAGGTTACATAATATATTAAAATCATTAAAGAAAAATTTAAAAGACAACAAGATTGATATTGTGCATATTAATTCAGCGTGCACTAAACTAAGTTTAATTCGTGATTATTTGTGCGCTAAAATTATTAGGAAAAGCAAACTCCCTTTGGTTTTGCATTGCCATTGCAATATAGAGGATCAAATAAACGGAGAGCGATTGGCAACTAAATATTTTAATAAGGTAGCGCAACTATCTAATAAAATTTTAACGATTAATAAGGCGTCGTATAATTACGCAAATAATATAGCAAACGGCAAAGTAGAAATCGTACCTAATTTTATTCAAGAAAACAAAGGAGATAAAATAGAAAAGATAAATAACAATTTATCTAATATTGTTTTTGTGGGGCACGTAATTAAGGCTAAAGGTATTTATGAACTATTACAAGTTGCGACTTGTTTTCCAGAATTAAATTTTGATTTATATGGAACTATTATTGATCAAAGTTATGTTATAGATGCACCGTCAAACGTTAAATTTATGCAAAATTTACCTCAAAATGAGTTGATTTCCGCTTTAAAAAATTATGATTTGTTTTTGTTTCCGACGTATTCCGAAGGGTTTTCTATCGCATTAATGGAAGCGATGAGTGTAGGGTTGCCTGTTATAGCGACACGCGTTGGGGCAAACGCAGATATGATTGAAGATAAAGGCGGAATTATAGTAGAGCCCAAAAATGTACAAGCAATTATAGATGCCGTTGAAGTTATGAAAGATAGTTCGTTTAGACAAAGTTGTTCAAATTTCAATAAAAACAAGGTGGAAACTTGTTATAAACGCGAAATAGTGTTGGAAAATATATTAGAAATTTATGAAAGAGTAATAAAGAGTTATGATTTATAGATTATTTCAAAAAATAACGTCGTTATTTAATAAAATAATAATATCTCCCATCAAATTAGGGGCTTTAGGTAAGCACGGGAAAAATTGTTATCTATCTAAAGGAGTGAAATTAGTAGGAGCGAATAACGTTTACTTTGGAAATGACGTAAGTATTGGTGAAAACAGTTTATTTATGAGCACTCGCGCTAAAGTTATAGTTGGTGACCACGTTATGACAGGTCCAAACGTAACGATAATTACGGGTAGCCATAGAACTGATCTAATTGGTAGATTTTTAAAAAGTGTTAAGGACGCGGAAAAACTTCCCGAAAATGATAAAGACGTAATTTTTGAAGGGGACAATTGGATTGGTGCAAACGTAACTATTCTTAAGGGAGTAACAATAGGCGAAGGTGCTATCGTTGGTTCAGGTAGCGTAGTTACAAAAGACGTTCCCCCATACAGTATCGGGGGTGGGGTGCCTTTTAAGGTTATCAAAATGCGTTTTACAGAAGAGGAAATAGAAAAACACAGAAAGATTTTATCTAACAAATAGGAATAATAGTGACGAAAAATCTCAAGAAATATTATCGGATAATTTTAGATTAATTATGCTGTAAAAGGAGAATAAAATGCAAAAATTGGTTTTATCTATAGCAGTTGTTACAATGAACAGAGCAAGGCAGTTAAAAGAAGCGTTAAATAGTTGTTTGGCTTGCAAGTTACCTGATAAAACTGAATTTGTAATAATAGATAATAATTCTACTGATAATACAAAAGAGATTGTTGAAGAAGTTTTAAAAAATAGTGGCTACGAGTATTATTACGAGAAACTCAATGAAAATTTAGGGGTAGGAAAGGGTAGGAATTACGCATTTGAAAAGTCTAATGGATTGTATTTTTATAGTTTAGATGACGATGCGGTAATAAGCGATAGAAACAAGGACTTTTTTATTGAAGCAATTAGGGTTTTTGAAGAAAATGAAAACGTTGCAACTTTAACAACTCAAATTTACGATGAACTGTTGAAAAAGAATCGTGTTGAAAGCTATGGTAAAGAGTTAACGGAAAACTTAACCACTTGTTTTAGTTTTTGTGGTGGCTCTCACTTTTTAAGAAAAGATTTTTTTAAATATAGTCCTTATTTTGCTAACGAGTATGGGTGCGAGGAATTGTTACCAAGTTTTAAAGCCTATAACGAAGGTAAATTTAATGTTTTTTATGAAAATTTATTAGTTTATCATAAACCGTTAGTAGATAAATGGAATTTTTCAAAAAATGAAAACAAATCACTGTTAATTAAATGCGCAGTGCTTCCTTACGCAATAAAAAAGATGATGTATCCTAAAATATTTTTACCTATTTTATATTTAGGGTTTAAGTCTAGATGTAAAAAGCACGGCATTAAAGGTAAGGAATATAAAAGTTCTATTAAAAAAGTGTTAAAAACAACTTTAAAAAATTATAAAATAAGTTACAAAATAAAAACTAAATCGGTTATTAAAATGTATAAAGAGTTTGGTCTAACTGTTTTATAATTTACAATTTTAAGATATATCGATTGGGAAAATAAAAATGAAAACTGTGTGTAAATTAGATATGTGTTCAGATTGCAAAGCGTGTATTAATATTTGCAAGAAGAACGCTATTCAAATAATAGATAATGCTACTAATAAAGGGGAATAAATGGCTAATATTTTATTTATAACGCCATGTTTGGGTTTTGGTGGCGCAGAAAAAATGCTTACGTTTGTTGCTGAGGAACTACATAAACGAGGACATGCCGTTTCAATTGTTAATATTCAAAGTGTAGTTCAAACAACTAATTATGTTAGAGAAGTTGATGAGGGAATATCTTTATATAATTTACCTTTAGGTAAAGGGAAATTAAAAAGATTTAAACAAATATTGCAAATTAAAGATATTGCGAAAAAAAATAATATTCAAGTTATTGTTGGTTTTACGCCTTTTGCTAATGCGTATGCTAAAATTGTTGGAACTATGTTGAATATTCCATCTATAATGTCTGAGCGTGGCGATCCAGCAAGATTAATTCCAAAATCTTTAAAATCTAAAATTATAAATTATATTATAAACAGGTCTAAAGGCGGAGTTTTTCAAATAGATGGAGCAAAAGAGTTTTATGGGAAAGGGCTACAAAAACGAGGCGTTGTTATACCTAATCCTATTTTTGTAAACGGAGAAATCCCCAGCGTAAATTTTGAAGATAGAGAAAAAACGGTTGTTTCGGTTGGTAGATTAGATAATTTCCAAAAACGATATGACGTAATGCTTGATGCTTTTAAAATATTTATTAATAAACACCCCGAGTACCTTTTAAAACTATACGGCAAAGGTAGTGATGAAGAACTTATTAAAAAATGGGTTGAAGATAGAAACCTTACTAATAAAGTTGAATTTATGGGGCTTACAACAAAGCCTATGCAAGATATAGCAAAAGACGGTATGTTTCTTATAACTTCAGATTACGAAGGCATATCTAACTCTTTATTAGAAGCCATGGCTGTTGGGCTTCCTTGCGTATCTACAGACCACACACCGGGTGGCGCACGTTTATTAATTACCCATGAAGAAAACGGATTGCTTGCACCTATAGGCGATAAAGAGAAATTGGCTGAATGTATGTGTAAGTTTGCTGAAGATAGCGAACTTGCTAAAAATTGTGGAGAAAACGCAAAAGACGTTTTAATTCGATTTGCTCCTACAAAAATTATAGATATGTGGGAAGAGTATATAATTAAAATTATTAAAAAATAACGTAAAAATTATTTTAACGAATTTAAAAATTAAAGCAACTATACCGGAGAATGTGCATATGATAGGAAATACTAAAAAATTTAATATAGAAAAAGTATGTGTAATATTGATGTGCACGTATTTGTTTTTATCATACGTTGCTGTTAACGTGTGGCTTAGTTACATATGGGTATCTATTTCTTTATATGCGTTTTTGGGTATAGGTGCGTTATACGTTTTTATTTCAGTTCTTACTACTAAAAAATTCAAAATCACTGTCTATAGTTGGTGGTATTTAGCATTTATAGCAATTTCAATATTTTCAATGATTTATTCCCCAACCGAAGATTTATTTTCGGGTATATTTTACCGTATGATAATAAGTTTTGTTTTAACTTATTTATACGGTTTACTAATTAATTCAAAAACTAGGTTTAGAATATTTGCTTGGACTATAGTTTTAGGTTCTTTATTACTCGACGTAATGCTTATAATGGAAGGGAAATTTACAGGTGACGCGGGCGAAAGATTAGGCCAAGAAGTTATGGGTAATGCCAATGCGTTTGCTCGTATGATTATGACTGCTGTTTTGATGGGGGCGTGGCTACTTTTTTGCGATTCGGCTAAAAACTCCTATAAAAACGAGTTGTTAAATAAATGTTGGCTTATATTAAAAATTATTTTAATTGTTTCTATTTTACTTAACATGTATGCAATAGCAATGGCGGCAAGTAGGTCTTATTTCGTAATTCCATTTATATTTATATATATTTTAATTGTTTATAATAAAAAAAGCTACAAAGTCCTTATATATTCTTTAATTTTTATGGCAGTAATAGTATTTGTTTATAATAGTATTATGAATGTGCCTGAACTTTATAACGCTATAGGTATTAGATTTGAAAAAATGATTGACGGATTATTAGGTACGGGCATTGCTGATAAATCTACTACTATGCGTAATAAAATGAGAGAAGTTGCTTTTTTAAAGTGGTTAGAAAAGCCTATATTTGGATATGGGTTTGATAGTTTTAAATATTGGGTATTAGAAGCTGTTGGTGATTTTTATTATTCACATTGTAACTATACTGAATTATTATACAGTGGTGGTATTATTACTTTTGTAATATATTATTGGATATATTATAGATTATTTAAACAAGTTATTAATGCTAAAAATGCCCCTGTAAAATATAAGGCTTTTGCCGTTGCATTAATTATAGCATTTTTAGTTTTTGACTACGCTTCAATTATGTATGATGCAGCAATATCTCAAGTGATGTTAGTATTGGCATATAGAGGATTAGGGTTTAAAAAAGACGAGATTTACACTTAAAAGTTGGTGGTAAAATGGGGAAAATAAAAACATTTATAAGATTATTAAAAGAAGATAGAAAAGGAATTAATAAAGCAATTTCTGATAATTGGGCAAGATGTAAAATATCTAGACTTTGGTCGGATAAATCATTTTTAAAAATTCGATTTAAGGCTTGCGTAGGAAGAAAATTAGATTTTAAAAATCCTATAACGTTCAACGAAAAATTGCAATGGTTAAAAGTTTACGATAGAAAGCCTATCTACAATAAGTACGTTGATAAATACGACGTAAAGGAGTACATAAGGGAAACTATTGGGGAAGAGTATCTTATTCCAACTTTAGGAGTTTGGGATAGAGTTCAAGATATAGAGTGGGATAAACTACCTAATCAATTTGTATTAAAATGTACCCACGATTCGGGAAGTACTGTTATTTGTTCAGATAAAAATACTTTTAATAAGCAAAAAGCCATTGATAAATTGTCAGTAAAATTGAGAAGAAATTTATTTTGGTATACGCGAGAATGGCCGTATAAAGACGTAAAACCGAGAATTATTGCAGAAGCTTATATGGAAGATTCGGAAACTGGAGAACTTAGAGATTATAAGTTTTTTTGTTTTAACGGACAAGTTAAATTACTTTTTATAGCAACTGATAGGCAAAATGCGAGCAAAGAAACGGCGTTTGATTTTTTTGATATGGACTATAACCATTTGCCTATTAAAAATGGTCATCCATTTGCAGAAGTGTTGCCTCAAAAACCTAAATCTTTTGATAAAATGGTTGAACTTGCAGAAAAATTATCAAAAGGCATACCACATGTAAGAGTAGATTTTTACGAAGTTGACGGTAAGCCTTATTTTGGGGAATTAACTTTCTTCCAAAATTCAGGTTTAGTTCCTATAGAGCCATACGAATGGGATAAAAAAATGGGTGAGTGGATAGATTTAAAAGTTAAATTATTATGATAAAGTTATCAAGAACAAAGAAAATTGCATTAAATACAGTTACAAAATTTATTTATCAAATTACAACTGTTATCGTTGGTTTAATATTGCCACGTCTAATAATAAAAACATATGGTTCACATTATAATGGGGCAGTTTCTTCTATAACACAATTTTTATCAATAAGCTCAATTTTAGCTATGGGCATTGCTGGGGCTATGAGGTCAGAATTATATAAAACCTTAGCTAATAATGATATTGAAGGAACTAGCAAAATTGTAAAGTGTACTCGATATTCATTTAATAAAATTGGTAAAATTTTCTTACTGTATTCTATAGTACTTGCTATATTTTATCCTATATTTGCAAATAGCCAAATTGATTGGAAAGATGGTTTATTATTAGTTATAATTATTTCGGCAACTACGTATTTTGAGTACTATTTAGGTCAGACCTATTATTATTTATTAGAAGCAGACCAATCAATATATACAATTACAAGTATTAGAACAATAGTTCAAATAATTAATGCTATAAT
>JAZUMP010000045.1:0-14019 GCA_045603725.1 Christensenellaceae bacterium | reverse complement strand
AATTTAATAAATAAAATACTTGATTTATTTTTAATATTAATTTAAAATATAAACACTTTAATAATTTAAGGAGTAAGATATGTCGTGTTGTTCATTTTCAAAAGAAATACAAAATTTAAATAAAACTATAATTGACAATTTATTTATTGCCAATTATTTGCCATCTGCTCCTGATAATGCGGTTAAAGTATATATTTACGGTTTATACTTATGCCAAAACCCTAACGATATTAATATATCGACTATGGCTGAAGAACTAAATCTAACAATTAAAGAAGTAAAAGATTATTTTAAATATTGGGAAGAATACGGATTAATATCAATAATAACAAACGAACCGTTTACTATCAATTATTACCCTATTAATGAAACTAATCATAATTATAAACGCTTTAAACCGGAAAAATATGAGGATTTTACTAAGGCAGTTCAAGTAATAATATCAGAAAGGATGCTATCTATTACCGAACTACAAGAATATTTTCAACTTATGGAAAATAGTACTTTACGCCCAGAAGCACTTTTAATGATATCTAAATACTGCGTTGACCTTAAAGGAAATAATATAACCTATAAATACATAATTGCAGTAGCAAAAGATTTTATTTCACGTGGAATTACAACGCCAGAACTAGTTGAAAAGGAATTATCCGGCTATTTTGCATCATCAAAAGAAATTGGTGAAATATTTAGAGCGCTCAAAATTAACCGTAAAATTGACGTTGACGATATTAAACTATATAAAAAATGGGTTGAAAAATATTGTTTTGAGCAAGACTATATACTTTCCGTTATAAAAATAACTAAAACAAAAAACTTTAATAAACTTGATAAGTTTATTGACGAGTTATACTCTAACAAATGTTTTAGTGAAGAAGAAGCGAGAGAATACTTTAAAAACAAAGAAACGTTATCAACTCTTGCAATTAATATCAATAAAACGTTAGGCATTTATATTGAAGTCGTTGATAACGTAGTTATAAATTACGTTTCACCGTGGACTGCAATGGGTTACGACGAAAACACCCTTTTATTTATTGCAAACTACTGTTTTAGAAAGAATAAAAGAACGCTTGAAAGCATGGACGAAACGGTTAAAAATTTATATAATTTAGGTCTTTTAACCACTTCTAATATTGCCGATTATATTAAAACTTTTACTGAAAACGACGCGTTTATTTCAAAAATTTTATCTAACGTTGGCGTTTTACGTAAACCAACCGATTGGGATAGAGATAATTTAAAATTGTGGCGTTCTTGGAACTTTACAGACGAAGTTATTTTAGAAGCGTCTAAACGCTCTTCCGGAATAAGAAACTTCGTTCCGTATATGACTACTATTCTTGCCGATTGGAAGTCAAAAGACGCATTTACTCTAGAAAAAATAGCAAGTTTACCAAATGAAAATCAAAATAAAACCAACGCCAAAAAGCCAACTTCTCATTTTGAGAGCGAACGCACGTATACTAAGGAAGAATTAGAATCGCTCGTTGATGCTTTTGATGATTTTAAGGTATAATATGATAAAAAACCAAATACTTTTAAATAAAGTAAACGATTATTATAAAACTAAAGAAAGCGAAATTGCTTCGTTTAACGCTTATATTGAAGACAAACTAATGTCTAATAAAGAATATTTATCGCTTGAAAATTCGGTTAGAAAGTTAAATTATGAAATTGCAAAAGCAAAGTATAATAACGACGAAGTTTTAGTTAATAGTTTAAGCGAAAAACTTACTAATATTAATAACGAAAAAAGTTTACTTTTTAATGAAATAACTAAGAATTTAAAGTATAACTATTCTTGTAAAACGTGCAAAGATACAGGGTTTTATAAAGGCAAAAGGTGTAAATGCTACTATAAACTTTTAACCGAATACACGTTAGATAGTTTAAATATTAAAAAAAGGAATTTCCCCTATTTTTCGAGTGAAATTCCACAACATTTAACAAAACACAATGAAATTTTAAAGTTGTATAGTAAAAAATTTCCTAATACCGAAATCAAAAACTTCGTGTTTTTAGGTAAAGTCGGAACGGGAAAAACTTATTTAGCAACTAACGTAGCAAATGAATTAACAAAAAGAAATTATCTTTCGGTGTTTTTAACGGCAACTGAACTTAACGCAATCTTTTTAAAAATGCACAAGCAAGAAGTTGATAGAGAACTTGTTTTTGACGTTTTAACTACTTGCGATATGCTTATTATCGACGACCTTGGAACCGAGCCACATTACAACAACGTAACCGCCGAATATCTACTTTCTATAATTAGCGAAAGGTTAGATAAAAACAAGCATTTTATAATAACTACTAATCTTTCAACTTCAGAAATACTAGCAAGGTATAATGAAAGATTTTTATCAAGAATATCAAATAAAAAGCAAACGGCAATAATTCCCTTTAATGGAAAAGATTTAAGGAGGTAAAAATGAAATATTTCAGTTTGCAGAAATACCTTGGCGTCTCTTTAAAATTTTTTATTCCTTTTATATTTTTATTTGTGTTATGTATTTTTTTATTAACTAATAGTGGTGAAACTATAAAAATTACAATATCAGTTACCCTATTCTTTACAATACTTTGCTTAGGTTTACCAACAATTTATTATTTTACATTATATTTAATTTTTAGAAACAAATGTAAAAAATATACACCATGCGAAGGAGTCGTTTATAATTGGGAAATCGGATTCTTTAGATACTCAGGAAGCGTTATAGTAAAAGTTGAAGATACCGAGTATTCTTCTTCTGCTTATTTTTATAGAGACGACGCCAAAGAACTTGTTGGAAAAACTATTTCGTACGCAATTATCGATGAAACATTATTTATATATGAAATCAAAAATTAAACATTAAAAAAGCGCCTTAAAAAAGGCGCTTTTACTATACTTTTATTGGTTCGTCGTAAGTTACGCCGAAAGTTTCAACCGTAACTTTTTCCATTATTATATCATCGTAAGGTCTATCAGAATAATCGGTTTTAGTATTTGCAATTTCATCAACGACCTCGATACCCTCAATTACTTTACCAAAAGCGGCGTATTGCCCGTCCAAATAAGGTGCGTCTTCATGCATAATAAAGAATTGTGAGCCTGCTGAATTTGGATTCATTGCTCTAGCCATTGATAAAACTCCCCTAGTATGCTTTAGTTCGTTTTTAAAGCCGTTGGAGGTAAATTCGCCTTTTATCGAATAACCAGGACCACCGGTACCGTTACCAAGTGGGTCGCCACCTTGAATCATAAATCCTGCAATTACCCTATGAAAACAAATACCGTCGTAAAAGCCTTTAGATACGAGCGAAATAAAGTTGTTTACCGAGTTTGGCGCAACGTTTGGATAAAGTTCAGCAAGGATTTTTTTGCCGTTATTAATTTCAAAAGTGATTATTGGGTTTTTATTTTCCATAAATTATTTTACTCCTTAATTTCTTCTATATTAATAAGTTCAACGCCTGCTTCTTTAAGAAGTTCAATAGAAAAATCATCAGGATAGCCGTACTTATAAATTACCTTTTTAATACCTGCGTTAATTATCATTTTAGTGCAAATAGTACACGGTTGATGAGTAACGTAGATTGTTGCACCATCAACAGAAATGCCCATTTTGGCTGCTTGCGCAATAGCGTTTTGTTCAGCGTGAACAGCGTAACAAAGTTCGTGCCTTGTACCAGACGGAATATTTAATTTTTTTCTTAAACACTCACCTTTATCTTTACAACTTTGAACGCCACTAGGAGCACCGTTGTAACCAGTTGCAAGTATGCGCTTATCTTTAACGATAACAGCGCCTACGTGCCTATTTTCTTGATAGCAACTAGACCAACTACCTACTACTTCTGCCATTTCAATAAAGCGATTATCCCATTTACTCATAATATTCTCCTATTTATATTAAGTTTATCACATTTATTTTACTATTGCAATATATTAATTAATCTAAATGCCAAATTTTGATAATTTTTTTCAAAATAATGGCAAAATTCTATTGACAAATATTTATATATGATTATAATATAATTAGCAGTCTTAAAGCGAGAGTGCTAAACCTAGAAATATTTTTAAAGGAGATATAAAATGAAAATTAAACCTTTATTTGATAAAGTTGTAGTTGAAGCTACAAGCACTGAAGAAACTACTAAAACCGGCTTTATTCTTCCAAGCGCTGCACAAGAAAAACAACAAACGGCGACTGTCGTAGCAGTTGGTCCTGGTGGAGTAATTGACGGAAAAGAAATAACTATGCAAGTTAAAGTTGGCGACGTTGTTTTATACGCTAAATACGCAGGTTCTGACTTTAAGGTTGACGGTAAAGAATTTACAATTATTAAACAAAGCGATATTCTCGCAATAGTAGAATAAAAGGAGTTAATTATGGCTAAACAAATTAAACACGGAGACGAAGCAAGAAAGGCTTTAGAAGCAGGCGTTAACACACTTGCAGATACTGTTAAAATTACACTTGGACCAAAAGGTAGAAACGTTGTTCTTGAAAACAAATTTTCCGCCCCACTTATTACTAACGACGGCGTTACAATCGCAAAAGAAATCGAACTTGAAGACCCGTTTGAAAATATGGGTGCTCAACTCGTTAAAGAAGTTTCAACAAAAACTAACGACGTTGCTGGCGACGGTACTACCACTGCAGTAGTTCTTGCTCAAGCAATGATACGTGAAGGTCTTAAGAACCTTGCTGCGGGCGCAAATCCCGTTATTTTGAAAAAAGGTATTAAAAAAGCAGTTGACGTTGCAGTTGATGAATTAAAAGCAATTTCTAAGCCTGTTACCGAAAAATCGGCTATTGCACAAGTAGCGTCAATTTCTGCTGGCGATGAAGAAGTAGGAACCTTAATTTCAGACGCTATGGAAAAAGTTTCTAAAGACGGCGTTATCACTATTCAAGAATCAAAAACTATGAAAACCGAACTTACTACGGTTGACGGTATGCAATTTGATAGAGGCTACGCTTCTCCTTACATGGTAACTAATACCGATAAAATGGAAGTTATTTACGATAATCCACTTATTTTAGTTACTGATAAAAAAGTTTCGGTAATCCAAGAACTTTTACCTATAATTGAACCTATCGCTCAACAAGGTCAAAAATTAATGATTATTGCTGAAGACGTTGAAGGAGACGCTTTAACTGCCCTTGTAGTTAACAAATTAAAAGGCGTATTTAACAGCGTTGCTGTAAAAGCACCTGGTTTTGGCGATAGAAGAAAAGCAATGCTTGAAGATATTGCAATCTTAACAGGCGCAACTCTTATTTCAACTGACCTTGGCATCGAATTTAAAGACGTTACTTTAAATATGCTTGGTAGAGCAAACCAAATTAAAGTTGATAAAGAAAATACTACTATCGTTGGTGGCAATGGCGACCCACAAGCAATTAAAGCAAGAATTGAAGCAATTAGAGCGCAAATTGAAGCAACAACTTCTGACTACGATAAAGAAAAATTACAAGAAAGACTTGCTAAACTTGCAGGTGGCGTAGCAGTTATTAACGTTGGTGCTGCAACTGAAGTTGAAATGAAAGAAAGAAAACTTAGAATTGAGGACGCTTTAGCAGCAACTAAAGCAGCGGTTGAAGAAGGTATAGTTCCTGGTGGTGGTACTGCCCTTTTATCTACAATTCCTGCTCTTAAAAAACTTGTATCTTCACTTAAAGGTGATGAAAGAACAGGCGCTGAAATTATTCTTCGTTCAGTTGAAGAACCTGTAAGGCAAATTGCTAAAAACGCAGGTCTTGACGGCTCTGTTATTTTAAATGATATTTTAAGAAGCAAGAACAAATATTACGGTTTCGATGCATACAAGAACACATATTGTGATATGGTTGAAGCAGGTATTATCGACCCTACTAAAGTTACTCGTTCTGCACTTCAAAACGCCGCTTCTATCGCATCTACTTTCTTAACAACTGAAAGTATCGTTGCTGATATTCCAAAGGCTGAAGCGCCAATGGGTGCTCCTAATATGGGTGGAATGTATTAAAATATTTAAATAAAGTAAAAAGCATAGCAAAAACTTGCTATGCTTTTTACTTTAAGCGAACAAAAATGAAGATTTTTATTTATTTGCTCGAATTATTTATACTTATACTAAAATTATTACGAATTGTTTTATTTGTTTACTTTAAAAAAACACATTATCAACACACCTAAAGTACCACCCGATATCATACCTAAAATGAAAAATAGCAATTGCATTTCTCCTCCGTAAAAACTCAAGTAATATAATTAATAGTTAACTTGCTTTTTATAATTAAAATTATTATCTAATGTCTGCATTATATCATTTAAATGTCTATTTGTCAATCAAATTGCACATATATAATGTATAAGTTACATATTAAGGGGTGAAATATGAAATTAAGGATACTAGAAATATTAAAAGAAAAAGGCAAAACTAAGTATTGGCTATACATTCAATTAGGGCTTAGTTATCAAAATTTTAATAAAATAGTCAATAATCAAACAACGGGCATCAAGTTTGAAAATTTAAAATCAATATGCGATATATTAGAATGTACGCCTAACGATTTATTTGAAGAATACTATAATTAGTATTAACTTACAACTTTGAATTTGCTAAAATATATAAATTTAGGCGTGGCTTATAAGCCACGCCTTTTTGTATTTAAATTTAATTAAGGCTATTTTTATAATCGTCTGCCTTTTTAATAAGTTCTTTGGCGTGATTTAGCGAAATTTGGCTACCGTCGCCACCTATAATTCTAACAATTTCATTAACCTTGCCGTCGTAATCTAATGCAGTTATATTAGTTTTAGTATTAGTCCCGTTATCAAATTTTTCAATTTTAAACGATTTATCACCATAAGATACGATTTGTGGTAAATGAGAAATCGTTATAATTTGCATAGTTTTTGAAAGTTTACTAAACTTTTCAGCAACAATTTTAGCAACCTCACCTGAAATTCCACTATCAATTTCATCAAAAACGTAAGTGCCTGCTATATCAGTTGAAACTATTTTCATTGCAAGCATAAATCTACTCATTTCACCACCACTTATAATTTTCGACATGTTTTTAAGTGGCTCACCAGCGTTTGCTGAAAAAGTAAACTCAACGTCGTCAACACCGTTAACTGATAGCGTTTTACAATCTTTGAAAGTGTTAATTAAAATTTCAAACTTAGCGCTTTTCATACCCAAAGTTTTAAGTTCACTTTCAATATTTTTTGAAAAATCTTTGGCTTTTTCGCGCCTTAAATTTGATAGTTTTTGATATAAAAGGTTTAAGTTTTTATAACTTTCTTCAAGTTTTTTGTTAGTTTCGTTGAATATGTTTTCATAGTTAACTAAAGTATCATACTCAAGTTTAGCACTATTTAAAAAAGATAAAATTTCTTCAACGTTGCTTCCGTATTTTCTCTTTAAACCCTTAATTAAATCTAACCTTTCGTTAATTTTAGCATTTTCTTCTTCATCAAAATTTAAAGAACTTAAATTGTTTTGTACGTCATTAGATATATCGTCAAGTTCGGCTTTTACAGAGTACAATCTTTCGCTTAAAGAAGCATACTCTTCACTAAAATTAGATATGCCGTTTAATTTGCCGTACGCAGTAGAAAGCATATCAAGCGCTTGATTATCTTCAGTAAAGATAGAGTTTACCATAGATAACGCTTCGCCAATTTTTTCGATATTATGTAAAATTTTACGCCTTTCTTCAAGATTTTCTTCTTCACCTTCAATAAGATTGGCATTTTCAATTTCGTTTATTTGATATGAAAGTAAATCAAGTTTAATTTCCCTATCGCGCTCACTTCCACCAACGCTATCAAGCGTTGCGTTTAATTGTTTAATATTTGTAATTATCGGCGAAACTTCATCTTTAATTTCTTGTGCTTTATTGCCAATATATCTATCCAAAACTTTTAATTGATTTACTCTATTTAGTAGAGAATAGTGTTCACTTTGACCGTAAATATCACATAGCGTCGAAGTTAGAGTTTTGAGCATAGTTAAGGTAACTTGATTGCCGTTAATTAAAATTATAGACCTGCCTTCAATAGTTAAACGCCTTTTAATCACTACAACGTTATCTTCACAGTCAATTAAAAACTCGTTTAAAACCTGAATAGCATCGTAATTACACGAAATATCAAAGGAAACTTCTGCTTCAGAGTAACTTTCGTTATGCCTTATCATAGATTTATCGGCTTTTCCACCTAAAGCAAAGTTGATAGCGCTAATTATAACGGTTTTACCTGCTCCAGTTTCCCCTGAAAGGACGTTTAAACCTTTATCAAACTCTATTTCTGCACTTTCTATAAGTGCAATGTTTTTGAGTTTTAAGGATAAAATCATAATTCTACAATTTCCTTAATATATTCTACAACGTCTATAGCAGACTCGTCGTCATGAGTAACTATAAGTAAAGTATCGTCGCCCGCAATACTGCCAACAACTCCTTCAGGCATAAGTTTATCTATAGCCATGCCACAAGCCGAGCCGTTTCCCGCTAAGGTTTTAACAACGATAAGATTTTTTGCTGGCTCAACGGATACTATAAAAGTTTTTAGCAAAGTAATTACCTTTTCATCGGTAACTTCGTGTACGGGTTTTGCTTTTGGCATTGAATATTTTGATTTTTTAGTTACACTGTCTTTAACCTTAATAAGACCAAGTTCCTTAATATCTCTAGAAACGGTAGATTGCGTAACGGAATATCCTTCCTTATTTAAAATCTCAGCCAATTCTTCTTGTTTACAAACTACTTGTTCAATAATAATTTCTTTAATTCTTTTACGACGATTAGTTATAGCCATTTACTTTGTTTCACTCCATTTGTTTAATTTAATAAGCAATTTTTCAAAGAACTGTTCGTTGGATTTATAAAATTTTACCATACGCCTACTCTTTAAAACGTTAATGACGTCATTAGTTTTTAATTCTTTGATAAACTTACCGTCTACAAAAAGACCGGTTTTAGTTGAGTTATCGTTAACGGTTATTTTTGCTTGATAACTGTCAGGATAAACGATAGGTCTATTATGAAGTGAGTGTGGGCAAATTGGAGTTGCAATAAACGCTGACAATTCCGGGGTTAAAATCGAACCGCCCGCTGAAAGCGAATATGCCGTTGAACCTGTTGGAGTAGAAATAATAAGCCCGTCAACGTTATATTTGTCTACAAATTGATTATTGATATTTAAACTAAGTTTAGTAATACCTGCCATAAAATTGCCGGTTATTATTCTTTGTACTACTACTTCGTTAAGGGCATAGAAAGTATTTTCATTATAGCAAACTTTCATAACTGCTCGCTTTTGAATGTTTGAAGTATCTTTAATTAAATCAATAGCGCTACTAAGTTCGTTGCTTTCAATCGTAGATAAAAATCCTAAAGTACCTTCATTTACTGCAAAAATAGGAATATCGTATTCAATTGCAATATCAACGACGGATAAAATAGTTCCATCACCACCAAACACTGCGATAACGTCAATATCCTTACAGTCAGATTTTAAATTTACTACTTTAGATTCGATATTATTATCTAAAAGCATTCTACTAAAAGTATTAGCCGCTTTATTTGCTTCAGTTTTAGAAGTATTAATAAAAATACCAACTTTCATTTTATCACCTATTAATCTAAATTATTTATTAACTCAACTGAAAATGGCGCTTTAATACCATTTTCAAGAAAAATCACGTATTCGATATTCTTTTTTTCTTTTATTGGTGCAGTAGTAATATTAAGTGGAGTAAGCCCTATATTTAACGAAAAATTATAAATATCTAAACAAACACTCAATCTTACTTCTTTACTTTTTACAATACCACTATTACCTAAGAACTTTTTCCCACACTCAAACTGTGGTTTAATTAGCATTAATGCTTTACCATTATCTTTAAGTAGGTTTTTAACGGCTGGAAGTATTAATTTTAATGAAATAAAACTAACGTCGCAAACGACAAGGTCTACCTTCTCTCCTAAAGTTTTTTCAGTTAAAAACCTTGCATTAGTATTGTCAATAACTATAACTTTATCATTTTTTAAAGACTCGTCTAGTTGAGACTCGCCAACGTCAATAGCGTATACTTTTTTAGCACCGTTTTGAAGTAAACAATCAGTAAAACCACCGTTGGATGCTCCAATATCGGCACAAATTAAATTATTTACGTCAAAAGCAAAGTCGTTAAGCGCTTTTTCTAATTTAAATCCACCGTTAGAAACAAAAGATTTATCTAAATTAAGTATTTGTAATCCGTCAAAAGAATTAACTTCTAAAGAGCATTTTGTAGGCTTACCATTATACAAAACTAAACCGTTTTTAATAGCGTCCATCGCCTTAGTTCTTGACTGATAAATATTATTTTCGTATAAAAAACTATCTAATCTCATACTAATTTTTACGGTTAAACACGTATAAAGCAAGTTCTTTTAAAATTTCACTATTTGGAATATTTTTAATAGAATCGACTGCTTCGTTAAGAGTTTTTTCTGCGTACTTTTTAGCGCTTTCTTCACCAAGAAGCGTTACGTAGGTAAGTTTATTAGCGTTTAAATCTTTGTTAACGCTTTTACCCATTATTTCTTTAGTTGAAGATAAATCAAGTAAATCGTCGGTAATTTGAAATAGTAAACCTAACTTTTCACCATAAATTTTTAGTTCGCTAAAATATAAATCTTTTTGAAAACAACTAGGAATAATAGTTGAAGCAGTAATGAGTTTGCCAGTTTTATTTTCGTGTATTTTTTCAAGCGTATTAACGTTTTGTGGATAAGATAAATTTTTAATATCGTAGGCTTGCCCGCCAACCATACCGTTCATTCCTGCATAAGATGATAATATTCTACTAGCATTAATACTGTAAATGCTCCCGATATTTCTAAAAACTATTTCGTATGCTTTATTAAGTAACGCGTCCCCAGCGAGAATTGCCATATCTTCGCCAAATACGATGTGATTAGTCGGTTTACCCCTTCTCAAATCATCGTTATCCATTGCGGGTAAATCATCGTGAATTAACGAATAAGTATGAATATATTCTATTGCTATAGCAAAAGGTAAAATTTGTTCTTTTTTTACACCTAAAACGTCAGCCACCATTAGCATTAAAACCGGTCTTATTCGTTTGCCACCTGCTAGTAAACTGTATTTCATTGAATTTATCAAATTCTCTTCAGTTCCTGAAAGCAAGTCGGTAGACTTTTTAAGTTCTGCTTCAAAAAAAGACTTATATTCATCGTATACGTTTTTAAAGTTCATAAATTCCCCTATTTCTTAAGCAAGCAACGTAAGAATTATATAAAAGCATAGTAACGGTCATCGGTCCAACGCCACCTGGAACGGGCGTTATAAACGAGCACTTATCTTTAAGCGCTTCAAAATCAACGTCACCGTAAAGTTTACCGTCAACCCTATTCATTCCAACGTCAACGACAACTGCCCCGTCCTTTACCATATCGGCTTTTAAAAACCTATCTTTTCCAATGGCAACTACAATTATATCTGCCTGTTTTGTAAAGAAAGCAATATCTTTGGTTTTAGAGTGGCACATAGTAACCGTACAATTTTCCTTTTGTAAAAGAACAGCCATTGGCTTTCCAACCATGTTACTTCTTCCGATAACTACGGCGTGTTTACCTTCAAATTCAACGTTATAGCCTTTTAAAAGTTCAATTATGCCGTTTGGTGTACACGATATAAGCGCGTCTTCCCCGGCAAGTAATTTGCCTAAATTTTGCGAACATAATCCGTCAACGTCCTTTTCAACGGGTATATTTTTAAGAATATTAAAAGCGTTGAACTTTTTAGGAAGTGGAAGTTGAACGATAATGCCGTCTACTTCAGGATTGTTTGCAAGTTTTAATACTTCATTTTCGGCTTCTTTTTGAGAAATTTCTTCACTAAGCCTTACTGTAAAAGATTTAATTCCAACGTACTCAGCACCTAAAATTTTATTTCTAACGTAAATTTGTGATGCTGGGTCATCTCCTATTATTACCACTGCAAGACCTGGCGTAACGTTATATTTACCTTTAAGTAAATCAACTTTTTCTTTTAAATTGTCTTTAAATTTTTGTGAGAATTCTTTACCGTTTAATAAAATCATTTGTTTTCCTCTACGCGCTTTTTATATTCAGCAAGTATTCCGTTAACAAAATTAGGACTTTCGGGTGTGGAATATTTTCTAACGAGTTCCATTGCTTCTGAAATTGAAACGATAATTGGAATATTTTTAAGATAAGTAATTTCGCAAATTGCTATTTGCATTGCACACTTGTCCGTCGTGAAAATTCTTTCTAATTTATACCCTTTTGAAAGTTCGGAAATAATTTTATTAATTTCACTTTCGTTTTTATAAAAATTTTCTAAAATTTCATCGGCAAAAGCAACGTCTTCCTTACTTAGTTTACAGTCCAAATAAATGTAATTTTTAAAATCGTTATCAAACTTATCGTTAAATTGATTACTAAATAAAAGTTTAAAAACTGCTTCTCTAGCATCTTTTCTCATAATTCACCTTTAAAAAAAACAATAAACCGTCGCACAAAAGTGCGACAGTTTTTTAGTCTACGTGATTGCCGTCAAATATTACGCCACTAACGAATACGTCAACGGAATCAACTTTATATTTACTCATTGATTCAATATTGTGTTTAACGCTTTGTTGAACGTTAAACGCAACGTCAGGAACGTTGTAGCCGTAAATAACGTCAATACCTATTTCAATATTCAAAACGTCTTCATTAAAATTTACTTTTAAAAGATTAATTTGGTCTTTTTTACCTTTTTTTAAAGATACACCGCTCACTTCAGAAATAGCAAGAGCGACAATCCCTTTTACTATACCGGTATTATAAGTTACCTTACCTTTTCTTTCGGAATTACTGCGTTTATATATAGCCATAACAACCTCACTTAATCAAATTACATTTGATTTAAATCTTTACGATATTATTATAGCACATATTTTTAGATTTACATAGCGTTTTTTTTAAATATACGGAATAATATTTATATTTTCCGAGTCAACTTGTGTTTCAGTCGCTAATAAATTGTATATTTTAACCGCGTCTGCTTGGTCAAAAGCATCGTTTTTAACTATAACCGATACGTTTGGAGAAGTTATACTCATTGTAACCACAACTTCTTCATAACCGTATGCTTTAATTAAAGTTTCAAGTTTAAGTTCTTGCTCTGTAAGTGCAGTGAGTTGCATTTTTTGAGTTAAAGCCGTTTCTCTAACTTCCGAAGATTCTTCACTTTCTGCTATAATTTTATCAAGTTGCAAAATTTGCTCGTTTCTTGATGAAGAACGTTGTGAACGATATTCAGAGAAATATGCAGTTGAAGTTGAATCATCGTAAACGGAATCGCCCGATAATAGGAAATTGCAAACTGCAGTTACTGCTAATAATGCTATCATTGCGCTTAAAATAATAATTTTTTTCTTTTTGTTCATAATCTCTCCTTTTATTTCATTTTTAAAATTCTTATATTATCGGAAGAAACTTCTAAAATAGTAGTCAAAACTTCCGTTATTGCTATTTTTGTATTTAAATTATTAGCACCTTCACACACGACGACAACCCCTAAAATTTTTGGCGCAAGTTCCTTTAAAACGTATGGTTTACCGTTAACCAAAACTACGCTTTCACTTATATTAGTCGTGCCGTTTTGCGTAATACTTTCAGTATTTTTTAAAACAACTTCTTCAACCGTTCCGTCTACGTTTATAGTGATTAACGCCTTACCTACACCGTCAATGTTTGATATAATTTTTTGCAGTTTTTCTTCTAAAGTCGTTTGTAAACTACTTTCAACTTTTTCTTTCGAAAAATTTAAACCAAAATCCAATTTCGTACTACTAAAAAATATAACTAGTGCTAGTATCGTAAGAAAAATTATAAGTAAATATTCAATTTTAAATTTTTTTACAGTTTTTTGCTTTTCTTTACTCAACAACTATCTCCCAATCACTTAAATATAAGCGTTCAATAATAAGGCCTTTTGCTTTTTCTTTAATATCTATAT
>JAZUMP010000044.1:0-8988 GCA_045603725.1 Christensenellaceae bacterium | reverse complement strand
GATAGAGTAAGCGAAAAAACGTTAAAAAAGAATCTGGCGTTAATTAACGCCAGACCTAAGAAAGTTTTACACTTTCAAAAACCAGTAGATTTATTTTATGAAAATCTTGCTAAGTGTTGCACTTAGTTTGACAATTCACTTCTTTGGTTTAGGCGTGTGATTTTCACTACTTCCTGGGTTATGAGCACGGCGAGCGGTGCTCGTTGGGGAGTTTTTACGAGCGCGTCCAGTGGACGATGAAGCGAGCAAAAACTCGTGCAGTGGTCGAAAAAATAGAGGGAAAGCGAAAGTCCGATAAATTTTTTCGGGTTACCACAAGCTGGCGCGCAAGCGATAACCCGAAGGTCGCAATTATATAATAAAAGTTAACCATTATTTTATAGCCCGTGCCGAACTATGTTCGGGCAAATCCCATCTCCTAGCGGAGGACGGCAACCCTTTTGTCGCTATGCGACATTTACCCTAGTAGGGGAATCCCCCGTAGCCAAGTAAAATACTGCAAAGCCATTTAAGGCTTTGCAGTATTTTAATTATTGGATATTGTATGGCGTGCGCGTTTTAATTTTTCAGAAGGCAAAAACCCCGTTCTTTTTTTGTATAGTGCTGAAAAGTATTTAGGGTCGTTAAATCCCGATAAAAATGCAATATCTTCAATGGAATAATATCCCGTTTTTAAAAGCCCGATTGCATAATTCATTCTTAAAGTGTTTAAATAGTTCAAAGGGGTTTCGTTTAATGAGTTTTTGAATAGTTTACGCAAATAAACCGTGCTAAAATTAGCGTGTCGAGCAATAGTTTCTACGCTTGTTTCAGAACTGGTGAAATTTTCTTGGATATACGTTAAAATTTCTTGGAGTTTAGCCGGTTTTTTTAACAAAGTTTTTTTATAACCTTGAATTTCTATTTGCTCCACGATTTTATAAAAAAGAGAAGTGAGCCTTGCTTGATATCCAACGAATTTAACGCGCCACGTTTCGCTCATTTCCGCAAACAAGCGGTAAAAAACGTCGGGGTTTGTAGGCGTGAATATTTCCATTTCTTTAAAGGAAGAATTTTCAATAAAGAAATGAATAACGAGAACTTCTTCGTCTTTGTTTGCGCTAATTTCATAATCATAATGAGCGGGAACGAAAAGGATATCGTTTTTTTGCACGTGATACGTTTGACTACCGTGATGATAGGAGGCGCTTCCTTTTATACGAAAAGAGAGTGCGTCGTAATTTCTTGGACGCGCGTAAGCAGTACTTTTTTTCCAACTAATTGAAAATGCGGAATCTATTTTAAGATTGTACAAATTAAAATCTATCATAAAAGTATTATAATGTGGCAAAAACGCAATGTCAAGTGATTGTGGAATAGGTTTCGATTTTTCGACCTTACATTTTCGATTTTTGCTATTTAGCTCGTATTTGGTTATGATATAATTATAACACAAACATTTTTAGGAGTATTATTATGTCAATTAAACACACGGCAGTTAGTTACTATGGATTCAACTATGTTGAACACGCAGAGAAAGATTTTCTCGAAATGAAGGAACACGGTTGCGACACCGTTATTCTTGCAATTACCGAATTTGATATGGACTTTTGGTTTCCGAATATCAACAATATTGTAAAAACGGCGCACAAAGTAGGTCTTCGCTGTATCGCAGATACATGGGGTATAGGCAAATATTTTGGTGGAGAACAAGTTTCTTTATTCTTACAAAATAACATTCACCACAGGCAAGTTTCTGCTTATACGGGCGAAGTGTTGAATGCGGCGTGCTTTAACACAAACTCATTTAGAGATTATTTTACTAATATTTGCTTAAAACTCGCAAGAGAAACGGAAGTAGACGGCTTTTTCTGGGATGAACCCCATTACGCATATCCCAAATCTTATGCTTCTATCACGGGTGGCGCAGGCGACGACTGGGCTTGCAGATGTCCAGAATGTATGAAAAAATTTGAAGAATACTACGGTTATGAAATGCCGAAGTTTATGAACGACGACGTAAAGCAATTTAGGTGGAGAGAGGCTTTGAAAACTCTTGCTGATTGTTCTAAAGCATTAAAGGAAGTAAATCCTAACCTTGAAATTACCTGTTGTGTACACGCGACAAAAAACACTTATTACGTAACCGAACTTCGCGGTTACGATAATTGGGAAATGGTTGCGGCTTGTCCTTATTTTGACGTGTTCTCTACAACGATTATCAACTGGTCGCTTCCTGAAAGTTTCTTTAAGGAAATTACAGAAAGAACGGTTAGAATTGCTAAAAAATACGGCAAACAAAGCGAAAGGTGGCTTATGGGCTACAATGCGCAACCCGAAGATTTCAAGCAAATCGACAAGGTGGTTGACCTTTATGAAAGCATGGGCGTTGACCGTTTGGCAACTTGGACGTATAGAGGTGGTTTGGGTACAAGTGTAGCTGCTCCCGACCCTATCAAGCTTTGGGACGCGATTGGCGAAAACTACAAGCGTGTTTTGAAGAAAGATGAGTAAAGTATTACAAGCACGGATGGGCGGACTGAATTATCTTCGGTTTGAACCTACTGGTTTTTCGGAAGATAAAAAATATCCGCTGATTATCCATTTTCACGGTGCAGGCTCGCGTGGAGATAATGTGGAGATTTTGAAAGACCAGTCCATTATGCAGTACGCAAATAATGCGAAAGATTTTCCTTTCGTAATGTTTTTGCCACAGTGTAGCGCAAATACTTGGTTTGACGTATTTGAACAGCTCCGTGCGTTTGTTAAAACGGTAGTGGGATTACCTTACGTGGATAAAGACAAAGTATATTTATCAGGTGTAAGTATGGGAGGTTACGCGGCTTGGCAAATGCTGATGTCTGAACCCGATATTTTCCGCAAAGCTATTATTTGTTGCGGTGGTGGAATGTACGGGAATGCGGCTCGAATTAAAATCCCCGTTTGGGCATTTCACGGAACGGACGACCCAACCGTATTTTTTGAAGAAAGTCAAAAAATGGTAAATGCGGTCAATCGTAGCGGAGGACATGCGAAATTGACGGAATATAAAGGCGTTGGACACAATTGTTGGGAGAAAACGTATAGTAATCCTGAAATTTATAAATGGTTGCTTGAAGAATAATGGTTATGAGTGAATATTTAAAAAAAATTATAACTTGTTTAGAACAAATCGAAAACGAGGAGAGAGAACGGCTTGATGCCGCTTCTCGGCTCGTCGCTGATACGATAAAAAGCGACGGTTTGATTTTTACCTTTGGTTGCGGACATTCGCATTTGCCTGGACTCGACGCGTTTTATCGAGCAGGCGGACTTGCGAACGTTTCGCCTATGCTCGATACCGATTTAATGCTTCATAATGGCGCGGCAAAGTCCAGTCGTATGGAAAAAATGAGCGGTATTGCAAGCGAAGTGTTTAGAAGATACACCCCCAGCGAAAAGGATATAATTTTTATCTTTTCTGCCTCGGGGAAGAACCAAGTGCCTATTGAAATGGCGCAAATGGCAAAAACGTCGGGTGTGAAAAGCGTAGGCGTGTCCGCTTGGTCGTATATCGAAAAGGGTGGGAAATTGCACGAAAACGTGGATATTGCGATTGATTGCAAAGTTCCTTACGGCGATGCTTGTATGAACGTTGGCGACGTTAAAATGGGCGGGCTTTCTACTTACGCGGCGTGTTTTATTCTCAATACGTGTCTTATCAATGGGGCAAAACTTGCGCTTAACGAAGGTGTAAAACCGCCAGTGTATATAAGTGGAAACGTAGAAGGTGGCAGAGAGCACAACGTTACGCTTGAAAACTTGTTTATGGGCAGGGTAAAACACTTATGAGCAAGATTGCGGTTATCGGTATTGCGGGCGAGTCGGTGTTTTTGTCGGTAGATAAGTTTGGCGTATCGGGTGAAACGACGGTTGCAAGTAGCTTTTATAGCGAGCTTGGCGGTAAAGGCTTTAATCAAGCGATTGCAGTGGCAAGATACGGGGTAGAGGTATCCTTTCTTGGCGCTTGTTATAAAGAGGATCAAGAAAGATTTTCTCAAATTGCTAAAATGCGTGGCATTACCCCCTATTTTATAGGGAAACAAGAACGCAGTCCGTATGCCGTTATTACAACGGATAAGCAAGGTGATAATAAAGTTTGCGTATATCGTGGGGCTGAATTAGAAGTTGAAGATTTGGATTGTTTTATAAACGAAATCAAAACAGCGGATATATTACTAATCAATAACGAAACGCCAATAAAGGTAAATAAGAGAGCAGTTGAAGTTGCAAAGGCTAACGGCGTGAAAATAATTCTCAACCCTGCGCCTATGCGTGCTAGCACAAAAGAATTTTTAGACAAAATTGACTTATTCACCCCAAACGAACATGAAACGTTAGGGTTGGAAAATTACCAGAACGTAATCGTTACATTGGGAGAAAAGGGCTGTTTAGTTAAATGTATAGATAATGTTATTCCCGCAATCAAGGTAGAAAAAGTTATTGATACAACGGGTGCGGGAGATACTTTTAATGGGGTTTTAGCCGCTTGCGTTGCGGAAGGTGAAAGTGTAGAAACGGCTTGTCAAAAAGCAAATATTGCCGCAGCGATTAAGGTAACGAGAAAATATATTTTAGATAGTGTTCCCACAAGGGAAGAAATAGAAACTTTTAAGGAGAACTAAATGGATTTAACGTATTTTAATAAAATTGTTGCAAACTTAAATCAAATAAATGAAGAGCAAGCCGAAAACATTAAAAAAGCGGCAAATCTTATGGCGGACGCAATTGAACAAGATAGGCTAATTAACGTTTACGGTGGTGGCGGTCACACCACTCTTTGTATGGGTGAAATGTTTTTTAGAGCAGGTGGTCTTGCAAATATCAATCCGATTGCTGAAAACGGCTTGACAGTATTTAATCAAGCGCTTAAATATTTGGAACTTGAAAGAACGGTTAATTATGGTTCTGCAATTATGAAATATTATAAGTTGCAACCGGGTGATTTACTTATTGTATTTCACAATATTGGTATCAACCCTGCAACGATTGATGCGGTGATGGAAGCCAAGAAGGCAGGTGCAAAAATTATCGCAGTATCTTCTTCGTATTGGCAAAACGAAATGCCTGAAGACCACTTTATTCGTCACCCAAACAAGACAAATTTATTTGATTATGCAGACGTTTGTATAGACGATTATAATCCGGTTGGAGATGCTGTAATTAACGTGGAAGGTTTTACAACCCCTATTGCGCCTATATCAAACATCGTAGATTTTTATATTGCGCACATGCTTGAAATCGAGTGCGTAAAAGAATGCCAAAGACGTGGTATCACTGCCCCATGCTGGTCAAGTGCGAATACCCCAGGTGGAGATGAAAAAAACGCTGCGTATCTAGAAAAATACGGTCCTAGAATCAAAATGTTATAAGGAGATATAAAAATGCAAAAAGGATTAAATTTATTGCTTAAAAAATATTCCGTTGATAAAAATGCCGTGTTGTCGGCAGACGGAAAAACAGTTGTAATCGACGGAAACGCCGTACCGGTATTGCCTTGGGAAAGCGAAAGAAGAATTATCGAACTTCGTAACCTTGTGGTAACGGGTAGGCTTGGGAATATGTGTACTTACCGTATTGGACACAATGCAAAAAAAGGCACGGATTTGTTTGAAATTCTTGCTCGTGAAGTGGGTATTTTAGAATTTACCGTAAACTCTTTAGCCAAAGAAATTTTTGCAATTGCAGGCGCAAATACAATGAACTGTATTGTAGAAACGGAAAACGGTTGTATTTGCACAATTGAACTTGGTGCAACGTTAGAAGAAGGTCAAAGGGATATTGATAAGCACGAAATTATTACGGACAACGGTGTAGGTTGCGATAGAGTAGTAGATACGCAAATGCCACAAGAATCCATTTACGTTTACGGCAAAAACAATCAACGTTTTATGGACACAGATGCTGAATTGTACGGTTATACGGAAATTCAAATCAATACGATTAGAAACGCCTTTGCTCTTGCGAAATCGGAAGAACTTTGCAAAGCAAATACGGCAAAATGGGCACATATTCAAAAGGTAGTAGAAGGGGCGAAGAAATCGCTCGAAATACTTGAAAACGTAAAGGTGGAGGCGTAAGGCTATGAAAAGATTAAAGATTGCTATGATGAGTATGACGCACGGTCATACTAGAAAATATTACGACGTACTTAAAAACAATCCTAAACTTGAATGGATTGCAGTTTCTACAGCAAACGAAGAAGTTAAAGAAATTTTCTTAAACAGCGTACAAGGTATTCCATGTTATGATAGCGACGAAGCCATGTTAGATGCACACCCTGAAATTGAAGCGGTGGTTTTGGCCAGCGAAAACAGTGAACACTTACGTCAAGTTCGTCTTTGTGCAGAAAGAAAAATCAATATTCTTTCAATGAAAATTCCCACTTTCGATATGGAAGAATATGCAGAAATGGAAAGACTTATTAAGGAAAGCGGTATTACTTTCCAAATTGAACTTGAACTTCATTACAACCCCGTTGTTTTGAGAATGAAAGAACTTGTTAAAAATAAGGCTATGGGTGAAATGGATGCGTTTAATGCTACCAACATCACTCTTTCTCCAGTATGGGCGTTTCCTTGGCAAGGTGTTCCTGAAAAGAGTTATGGTAAAAGAGTTCCTATCAAGGAAGGACACGAAAAATTCCGTGGCGGTGCACTCTGCGACCATCCACATATCTTCGATATGATTAGAGAAGTTACAAATAGCGAGTTTGACGTGATTTTTGCAAAAGTTGCACCGAATATGCGCCATGAAATAGAAGAAGAAGATATGCTAGCAGTTGTTGGAAGAATGAAAAACGGAGTTATTTTCTCGCTTGACCCTAGTTGGTCGAGAGCAGAAGCCAAATTAAAAGTGCCCGGTCCAGGTTGGGAAGTATTCCCTAAACGTATGGAAGTAAATCTTGTAATTCACGGAAACGAAGGTAGCGTATATACTGATTGCTTCGGTCCTAATACCTATCATAATGGTTCTCCTGACAACAAATATACCGTGCAATATACCTACTTTGACGAATGGGTTGGTTTGATTGACGAATTTGTAGAAAACATAGAAACCAAGCGTATGCCGAAAATCAATATCGGTTGGCACAAGAATACAATCAAAGCAATGAATGCGGTGTATGAGAGTATTTCTACGGGCAAGGCAATCAGATTATAGTATTACAAAGAAGTTAGGAAGAATGGAAATGCTTAAGGGTGCTTACAAGGAATATTTTGATAAGAAATATATAACAATTGATAGAGAATAAAAAGTAATGCTTCTTGCGACACAATTTTGTGTCGCAAGTTTTCTTTTACAAACTTAAAATTACGCCGACTGACCATTTATACGAAAATAGTTCAATTAAATTACAGTTTGTGCAACCGCTAGATACTCGTTTGAACTTTTCTCGTTCAAACGAGTTTTTATTTGTTATAAGAGCAACTTGCCTTTTTCTTCGGCAGGTTGTTTTTCTTTATTTAACTTATACGCTTTGGTTACTTTCATCTTTTTCTCCCTTTTTCTTCAGTATAGCATAGTAAATATGACAGTTTATGTCATATATTGTATGATATTATATAAAAAATAAAGAAATTGTCTTTATTGCGTCTCAAAATTAATTTAGAACCCTATTGACACAGATGTCATAAATGCTTGACAATGAATATTATGTGTGGTATAGTTATTGTGTCAAAAAAGAATTATAACCCTATTGATACTGAAGGAGTTAATATGATAGACTTTTCAAAATATGAAAAAACAAATACTTATTATGGTGGGACAGAGCGTAAATTTGGCGTAAACGTTGAAGGCTTTGAATATATGATTAAATTTCAAAAACACGATAATTTTGGCGTAAAAAGAAATAATCATATATCGGAGCACCTTGGTTCTCATATTTTTGAATTGCTTGGATTTGAAGCACAAGATACGTATCTTGGGATGTATGAAGACGAGCAGGTTGTAGCGTGTAAAAATTTCGTTAGTGGTGAAACGCAATTCGTTCCTTTTAATGACGTAGGGGAAAGTTCTCTTGAACAAGACAAAGAAACGTACCAATATTCTTATCAAGATATTATGCAAATGCTCAGAGATAACGTAAAACTTACGAGTGTTGAAGAAACAATAAGTATGTTTTGGGATATTTACGTAGTAGATGCTTTAATAGGAAATTTCGATAGACACGGTGGTAATTGGGGTTTCTTAAAAAAGAATAATAAGTATACGCTTGCACCTGTTTTTGATAACGGCTCGTGTCTTTATCCTAAACTTAAAGATGAAGAAGAAATGCAAAGTGTTATGGAATCTGAAGAGAAAACAAATTTAAGAATATATGGATATCCTACGTCACAAGTTCAGTTAAACGGCAAAAAGAGTTCTTATTTTGAGGTAATAAACTCTCTAGAGTTTAAAGAGTGTAACGATTCAGTTATAAAAATTTGTGAAAGATATTCTCAAGAAAAAATAAACGAGTTAATAGATGAAACTTGCTTTATAACAGATATTCAAAAAAGTTTTTACAAATATATATTAAGACAAAGATTTGAAAAGATATTACTTCCCGCCTATAAGAAATTAACGGAGAAATAAAATGAGAAAGCTAACAACAACGGGCTTTATTTGTCTTGAAGACGATTATAAGTTCATTTATAAAATTGCTAAAATTGAATACGAAGAATGGGAAGATGGAGCATTCAACTATAGATTCCGTCCGTTTTATAATGTTATCAATATGCTTCCTCCAAATTTGTTTCAAGGTATACCGGGACTTGATTTGAGTTTAGAAAAAGCGGTATATGAACGAAAGAATATCGTTCCTACTTTCATTTCTGAAAGAACTCCAAGTGAACGCCGTGAAGATTTATGGGAGTTAATGGAAGAAAGTGGAATGCAAGCATTAAATCGCTTAGAATGGCTTATTAAAACAAATAAAAGATACTCTGGAGACAGATTCTTTGTTATGCCGTATGATGGAAAAGATTTTAT
>JAZUMP010000043.1:0-3854 GCA_045603725.1 Christensenellaceae bacterium | reverse complement strand
ACTTTCAAGGCGTTTTTTACGTCTAACACGGTTAATGTGCCTTTCAAAATCGCCGTTAGCAATAAGTTCGGCAAGAACGTACTGAATATACGTTGGAACAGTGCAAGAATAAAAACCAAGTTTATTTTCAAAAATCTTAACTAGTTTCATTGGCAATACCATATATCCAACTCTAAATAGTATTGACGCGGTATACGTTTTAGGCGTACAAGCAGTCACCCAAACGCATACGATATGGAACAAATACGCGACCAAATTTTAGCCGTTATGAATAGCAAAGTATACTAAAAACAAAAACCTTTCAGTTTTGCGCTGAAAGGTTTTTAATTGTTTCGTTTTGGGTTGTTGGTTTGGCTTAATAAATAATCGATAGAAACGTTATAAAAGTTGGCAAGTTTAATAAGAATTGACGTTGGTATATCGTTTTCGCCAGTTTCGTATTTTGAATATCCTGTTTGCGACATTCCTAAAACTTTGGCAATTTGCGTTTGGTTCATATCTTTATCTTCCCTTAAATCACGAATTCTTGGATATTTCATCTAAAACCCCCATATATATATTTTTTACAAAAAAATTATAGTTTAATCTGTTTTAGAGTATTGACATTTAACCTAAAATAGGTTATAATTATTGAAAAATGGTAACCTTATTTTTTTAATAAGATTATTAAGGGGATTTTTTATGAAAAAAATATTTGTTTCTTTGATCACTTTATCTTTTATTGTTGCTGCATTGTTTTCTATTTCTATTTTGCCAGTATCAGCAGCTACAAAGGGTTGTGAATATTCTGTAGTAAATGCTGTGTATAGTGGAACAAAAGCTAAAGTAACTTATAATACGGAATATTATACAATTAGTAATGGTAAAACTATTACATTTGATGCGTATTTTTCTAATAGTTTAATAAATATTTATAAATCAAATGGTGTAAAGCTTGCTAGAAATGAAATTCTTAAAACGGTTAGATTTGATATTCATGTGTACACAAAAAATGGTCAATGCGTTAATTATAAGTATGGCGCTTGTGATGGTGGCAAGTTTAAGGTTATCTCTAATGTGAAAGGTATTAAGCAAAGTGAATACAAAGTTAAGATAACTGCTTACGTTTCAAATTATAAAACTTTAATCTTAAGGGCAGGAGATAATGCAAATCTTGCAATGAGTTTGAAGTATAAAATTAAATAGAGTTAATTTATACATAAGGAGAAATAAATATGAAAAAAATGAGTAAAATGACTTTGGGTAACACCATAGAAGAAAAGAAAGCAACGTATGAATTACTTACAAAAAACTCCAAAAAATGGGCAAAAGTTTTTGGTATAATAGGTTTAATTTGCGGAATGTTTATAGGTTTTATGATGATGGGTAATGCTGAACCGCTTTGGGCTGGTGTTATATTTGGTTTGGTATCAATTGCTCTTATGCCTATCACGTATTATTATTACGGTCAAATATATTATTATGGTTTTTTAGTTGTTAGATTATATTGTGCAGAAAAAGGTATTGGTGGTAAGGAAGTTGTTGAAACTGTAGCTACTTCTTATTTATTTACTTTTATTATAGGTGGAAGGGGAGCAGTAAAAAAATTAAACATATTATGGTTTATTATTGCTATAGTTGCCATTGTTGTTAGCGTTTATGCAGGCTTATATTACTATATAAAATTCCAAAAAGAAGCAATAGAATTAGGTTTTAGGGAACCTTTTATGGTTGAATTAAAAAAATCTATATCAAAAATAGTAAAAAAAGGAGTAAAAGAATAATTGTTAACTTTTTAAGTCGGAGAAGTTTCTTGTTTGCGAGTTTTAGTTTTAATAGATATAATTATGAAAATAGAATGAAATCTTAAAATATCTTTACAAATTTATATTAATTTTTAAAGTGTGTTTGATTTTTTAGGGTATTTATGGGGTATTTATTTTTTGATAGAGATTCTGGAATTGGATATTATATGTCTGATGAAGAATTTAAAGAAGGTTGTGGATTATTAGCTTGTGGTATAGGGATTTTAGCTTTATACTCTCTTATTGCTTGTGTATTGGCGGCAATAGTTGTTACACCTTTATTTGTTTTAGCGTATGTTGACGATTTTTTTAAAACTATCGTTGCTAATAATTTGTTGGTGTTTTTTGTTTTAACAATAGCGCTCATAGTTTGTAAAAGCATACCTAAATTAGCCAATATGTTAGTGGTGAGAATTGTATTTGACTTATTTATAATAGCTTTGGTGTTATTCCTGTTTTTTTACTTGTTAAATTTTGCTGCGTTGTTTTATTCTATCATAAGAGCTTTTGCTAGTATAGTTTCTGAAAATTCCTATTCGATGTTTTTAGAGCTTTTTGGGAACAAGTTTTATGATGTTACAAATGGACACTGGTTTTATGAGTTTTTAAATGGTTCTACTAATATTGTAAAAGGTTGGGTTTATTTTTTTGCAGAAAATATTAAAAACATTGACAACGCTTCTTTAAATACGGCAATAGGTGAATCGGATATTCTATTATCGTTAAAAACAATAGGTGCTTATATTATTAATGGCGTGCCTATTTTTATTATTGTTATAATTGGTGGATTATTGTTAATAGCTATATTGTTATTGACAATATTAATTCCTTATTTAATAGCATTAATTGCTATGGTTTTATTAAATAAATTGTTTTGTTATATAAAAACTCGTAATATAGCAAATATTAAAACCCCTAAAGATTACAATGCTAAAATTAGAATAAATATAGATGAGTTAAAAATAGCGGATACTTATTCTCGCCAAAAGGAAGTAGAAGTATATCGTGATTCTGCAAAAGCAGGAAATCCTATGGCTCAATTTTTATATGCCAATGAATTATTAAGCGGGAAAGTAGTGCTTCTTAATGAAGAAGAAGCAATAAAATGGTTTAAAAAAGCAGCATATCAAAATATGGCAGAAGCGCAATATATGGTTGCTTTTGCTTACTATTCGGGTATAGGTGTAAAAAAAGATAAAACGCTGGCTAAAGCATGGCTTATGGTTGCTTTAAAAAATAAAAAATTTGTTTCTCTTTATAAAAACACTCCTAAATATAGGGAAAATACTATATTAATAATGAAAAAGTGTAAATATTCTGATATTTTTTGAGGTTAATGTGAGAGTATGTTTAATATTTTTAGTAAAAAAAATTATGAATTATTCAATAGTTCAAATGTAAATGAAAATCTTATTCTGTTCAATAACATAAAAAATGAAGGGAAAAAGTGGGGTAAAATTGGTGGAATTGTAGGATTAGTTTTGGGTGGTTTTTTATCGATAATACTGATAACTAATGTAAATACTGTAACTATTATAGAAGTTTTAGGAGCTATAATAATTCTGATAATGTTTTATTTGTCAGCAAAGTATTCGGCAATTTGTTATGCATGGGGGTTTTATTGGTCGGAAGAGCATATAAATGAAATAGGTGGGCTATTGTTTTCGTTTATTCTTCCATACGCAGGTTATAAAGTTTATAGAAAATATCGTAATTACGATAAAAAAATAAGAAAAGCAAATCAAGATAAAATATAAAAACAAAAACCTTTCAGTTTTTCGCTGAAAGGTTTTTAATTTTGAATTACATACAATGCAAAGCATTGATATAATGCCGTTAAAACGGATTACATACAACGTCAAGCCGTTGATTTCGTTGGTGCGCCGTAAAGCTTAGTAATTCGCGTTTTAGGTATATTTACTTTATACTTTACTTTCAAGGCGTTTTTTACGTCTAACACGGTTAATGTGCCTTTCAAAATCGCCGTTAGCAATAAGTTCGGCAAGAACGTACTGAATATACGTTGGAACAGTGCAAGAATAAAAACCAAGTTTATTTTCAAAAATCTTA
>JAZUMP010000042.1:0-17368 GCA_045603725.1 Christensenellaceae bacterium | reverse complement strand
GATAGAGTAAGCGAAAAAACGTTAAAAAAGAATCTGGCGTTAATTAACGCCAGACCTAAGAAAGTTTTACACTTTCAAAAACCAGTAGATTTATTTTATGAAAATCTTGCTAAGTGTTGCACTTAGTTTGACAATTCACTTATATAAATTTACAAATCATTATTTTACTCGTAAAACTCTACGTTTTTAAAGTTTTTCCAACTACCACCGTTAATTCTGTGTAATTCTTCAGTTGCAAGAAGCCATTTTGCTACGCTTTCGGTTTTAGGATAAAACTCGTAAAACTCCTTTTCGTAAAAGGTATAAAACCTACTCATATCCGTACACATACCGTAAGTTGGGAGCCTATCGGTTGGGATAGTAAACTCTATTTCCTTACCATCTTTTGTGCCTTTATAAGCGAAACCGTTTCTAGAAATTGTAATAACGCCTTTACCCACGATTTCACTCGTTTTATAGTCTTTAAGTGGTTTATATTTAGGCAGTGTACCAAGTTCGACTTCTTCACTTAAAGTAAAGTTAGGATTATTTTTAATTTCTTTATAAACTTCTTCCCTTTGCCACTCAAACCACTTCTTAGGCGTTTCAAAAATAACGCTGTTTTCTATTGGCGTAAGATTATAATAATTATCTAAAGTCGCGCCGTTTGAACAAGACTTGCAAATAATCGTATCATTTTCGCCAAGCATAGTAAATTCGCTATTACAATTTGGACATTTATATAGATATGTGTGCATATTTTTAGCAAAATCATTACCCTTATACTCTACTTTTGCAATTTTATTATACTCGTAATCGTCGTGAGTGAATTTTTCGTTTATAATATCTTCAATTTCGTTAGCCGATAAGTTGGAAAGCATATCTTTACTAAATAAAATATCGGTAGTAACGGTTACTTTACCTATTCTATCGTCTAAACAATATTTAGGCGCCATTAAATACGCACCTTTAATATTTACAAAATAAACGGGAACGTTTAAATGTTTTATAAACTTACCCGTACCTATTGCTATTGGTTGGTTTGAGCCTGAAATTGAACTCATGCCTTCAGGCGAAATACAAATTGCACCACCTTTTTTAATTATTCGCATACACTCTTTAATAGTATGTAAATCAGGCACGAAATTCCTTTTAGGGATTGCGCCTGCTAAACTAAATATAAATTTTAAATGTGAACGGAAAAATTCGTTATACCCTGCAACGAAATTAAGCCTTGTTTTTGGAAAAGCCATTGCAGTAAAAACGTAATCGTTTCTAGATTGATGGTTAAATACGACTATAAACGGGCCTTTAACCTTTTTAGTATCAACGTTAAATATATATTCTGTATTCCATTTTTTAGAAAGGCTTTCAAGTACAACTTTTTTAAGTATTGGATAAATAATCTTAGGTGGGCGATTAAAATGCTTTTTTTCAAGTTTTTCTTGTAGAGTTAATTTCATACGTAAATTCCTTTTTAAATATATTTATTAATATACATTATTTAATAAAATTTGTCAAATTTAATAAAAAAACCGACTTTAAAATTTAAAAATATATTGACTTTTAAAATATTTATAGTATAATATTATAATCTTATTTAAAATGATAAAGGAGAACTATGAAACTACTAGACCAATTATACTTATGTTTGCCTATTTTAATATCCGCATTATTAGGCTTTATTATCGGTTTTGAAAGAAAATTAAGAGGAAAAGAAGCAGGAATTAGAACGCATACAATACTTTGTATAGGCTCGTGCTTAATGATGGTAATTTCTATAAATGCTTTTGGGAAAGACGTTGACTCTTCAAGAGTTGCCGCACAAATCGTATCAGGTATAGGTTTTTTAGGCGCAGGTATGATTGTACTTAAAAAACAAGAAGTTTACGGTTTAACAACTGCTGCGGGCGTTTGGGCAACTGCAGGTATCGGTATGGCTTGCGGTGCTAAACTATATTTACTTGCTGGAATTACAACGTTAATAATAATTTTAATTCAATGCGCGTTGCATTTAAATTTAAAAATTTTAAGGCATAGACCTTATTATATAGTTAATATCGTTTTTAAAATGCAAACCAACGAAAATAATATTATAAAAGAAATATTTGACGTTACTAGATTTAACAACCTAATTATTGAAAGAAAAGACGGCGAATTAATATACAGTGCGTCACTTAACACGGTTAAAGAACTTTCTTCAACTACGCTATCTGAAATAATACAAAATAATCCATTTATTATATCGCTTGAACGCTATGAAGATAATTAATTAAAACCAACTTAAGACGTAAAAAAAGAATAACGAAAATTTTCGTTATTCTTTTTTATTATTTTTCTTTTTTAAATAAATTTTTAATATCAAATTCTAAAATGAAGTTAAATAACTTTTTATCTTTATACTTTTCGCAGATTAAATATATAAGTCTAGTTATATAATAAGCAATAACCCCCGATATAACGCCCACGATAATACCCGCTATTACGTCAGTTGGATAATGCGCAAGTAAATAAACTCTTGCAATCCCCATTAAAAGAGTAACTAAAATAGGAATAAAGCACCACTTCTTTTTAAGAAAGATAAATAAAGCAGTCATACAAGAAGCCGTTGCAGTTACGTGCCCTGATGGGAAAGAAAACCCGTCTTCACTAGGCGAACCCAAATTTACCCATAACTCGTTATAAAAAGCGTTTCCACTTTCAAACGGGCGAAGTCTCATAATATAGTCTTTTAAAACTATATTAGTAATTATTGCACCAAGACCAACAGCCCCAAAAATGCAAATACCTAAAGGCCTAGTCTTTTTAAAAAGCATTAAAACTATAGCGCCTAAAAAGAAGATAATCCCCTTTTCGCCAAGTAATGTTATCGCTTTAAAAATAAAGGTTAAAAAACCACAGTGCAAGTTTGCAATCGCTTTAATTATAGCGCCGTCAAACCCACTTAAAGAGTTATTTAAAAAGTTTAAAATAACTTCGTTCATTTTATTCCCCTAAAACAATACCACTGTAAATAGTACGGATAGCGTTTTCAAAATCTTTATTAGAAACGCCGACTATAATATTAATTTCTTGCGTTCCTTGAGCAATAGTTTTAATGTTTATGTTGTTTTTGCCAAATAATGAGAAAATTTTACCGCTGATGCCCGGTTTTAACGCCATATTTCTACCAACTACTGCAACGAGCGCAATATCGTTATCTACGTCAACGGAAATAACGCCTTTAATCTTCTTGATTTCAGATATAATATCGTAAATAGATTTTTCGGCAGTTTTACTCTCAACGATAATACTAAACGAGTCGATAGAAGTTGGGATATGTTCAACTACTACTTTAAATTTATCAAGAGCGTTTAAAGTATCTCTTATAACCGAAAGTTTGTTTGCAGACATTGCCTTAACGACTGTAAACGCAGTAAAATTCTTTTTACCCGAAACGCCTGTTATAGCGTAATTTGTCTTTTCAGAATCACGGCAAATAATCGTTCCTTCGTCGTTTGGTTTATTCGTATTTAAAATATGTATTGGAATATTAAGTTCGCGAACAGGGAAAATAGTTTCTTCGTGGAGAACGCTTGCACCCATATACGAAAGTTCGCGAAGTTCATCGTAAGTAATTTCGCAAATAGACTTTGGATTTTCAACGATTCTTGGGTCAGCCATAAGAAGACCGCTAACGTCAGTCCAATTCTCGTATTTTTCAACGTTTAAAGCCATCGCTAAAATAGAACCCGTAATATCCGAGCCACCCCTAGAGAATAATTTTATATCGCCCGTTGGGAAAGTTCCGTAAAATCCTGGAACAACCATTTTTTTGCAAACGGCAAACTTACTTTTAACTGCATCGATTGTCTTTTCATTATCTATTGTGCCGTCATACTTAAAGAAAATAACTTCACTAGCGTCAACAAACTCGTAGCCTAAATATGAAGCCATCATTTTACCACATAAATATTCACCACGGCTAACTAAATAATCTTCACTTGCACCGTTTTTGATATTATCTCTAATAATATCAAATTCGCGCTTTAAGTTTACGTTTATATCAAGTTCTTTTCTTACTTCTTCGTATCTAGATTCTATTTGAGAGAAAATAGCACTACTATCAACGTTATATTTTATGTGATAAGATAAAAGATATAACATATCAGTAATTTTGCTATCGTTAGAAAATCTTTTACCAAGCGCAGAAACTACTACTATTCTTCTTTTACTATCACTTTCAATAATGCTTTTTACTTTTTTAAATTGTTCGGCGCTTGCAACTGAAGAACCACCGAATTTAACAACTTTTATCATATTTTATCTGCTTTAATAAGCGCCTCCGCAATTTGAACGGCGTTTGCTGCCGCACCTTTTCTAATGTTATCGCTAACTGCGTAGAATAAGATACCGTTATCACAAGATAAATCTCTTCTAATTCTACCAACGTAAACGTTATCGTTTCCGTTTGCTATAGTTGAAACAGGGTATTTAAGATTTTTAAAGTCGTCAACTACAACTATTCCTTGTTGAGAAGCAAAAGCATCTCTAATTTCATCTAAAGTAAACGGTTTATCAAGTTCTACCATAATAGAAACGGCGTGAGCGTTGAGAACTGGTACTCTTACGCAAGTAGCCGAAACTTTAAGGTCAGGCATATTTAAAATCTTTCTCGTTTCGTTTACCATTTTTATTTCTTCTTTAGTATAGCCGTTATCTGTAAACACGTCGATATGAGGAATACAAGTTTTAGAAATATTATATGGATAAAACTGAGGTTCTTCACCATTTAAAGTTCTAATTAAATCGTCTTTACCCTTTTGACCACTACCTGATACGGCTTGATAAGTAGAATAAACTACTCTTTTAAGACCGAATTTATCGTTTAACGGTTTAAGTGGAAGTACCGATTGAATAGTACTACAGTTTGGGTTAGCAACGATTTTTCTAGCGTTATCAAATGCGTTTAAGTTAATTTCAGGAACGATTAACGCGCAATCTTTTACCATACGCCAAGCACTAGAGTTATCAATAACTACTGCACCAGACTTTTCTGCTTCTGGAGCCCACTTTTCACTTACGCTACCACCAGCACTAAAAAGTGCAATTTCAATACCGTCAAAACAACCAACTTCGAGTTTTTGAACGATATATTCCTTACCGTCGTACGTAACGGCTTTACCAGCGCTTCTTTCAGAAGCGAACAAAGTTAAATTTTTAATAGGAAAATCATATTCCTTTAAAACCTTTAAAAACGTAGAACCAACAAGACCTGTTGCACCTACTACTGCCACGTTGTATTTTTTCATATTAATCACCTCATAAAATTCTTGCAACAAACTCGTAATTGTTTACGTCATCAAGTTTGTCTATTATTTTTCCTTTAATTCCGTCAAAAACGTAATACTTAGAACTGTCTAAAAAGTTTTTAACTTTAAATTCTTTGTTGTTTTCAAAATAGTATTTAGGAGCGCTTTGTTCAATACGCTTAACGTCTGCAACCATCGCGGAAGCCGTTGGGAATTTACCTGCACCCTTTCCGTAAAAACCTAAAGTGTCGTTAAACTCGCAGTGGTAATAAACGGCGTTAAACTCATAGTTTACTCCGCCAAGTGGAGAACTGCTATCAACCAAACAAGGCTCTACGCTCGCTTTAACCGTATCTCCGTTTAAAACGCTTTCAGCAACTAATTTTAAAGTATAGCCAAGCGATTTAATATCGCTTAGGATTTTAGCAGTAACTTTAGTTATGCCGTAGTGGTAAATTGAAGAATAATTAACCTCACCACCGTACGCTATACTTGATAATATGCAAATTTTTCTAGTCATATCAAGACCTTCTAAATCGGCAGTTGCATCAAATTCGGCAAAACCTAATCGTTTGGCTTCACTAAGCGCTTCGTCTAATGAAACGCCTTCTTTATCCATTTTAGTTAAAATAAAGTTAGTAGTTCCGTTAATAATTCCGTAAATTCTATTTACTTTATTTATCTTTATACTATCAATAAGCGAACAAATAAGTGGAATACCGCCACCTACCGACGCTTCACATAAAAAATATACGTTTGCTTTTTTAGCAAGAGCGTAAAACTCTTCAATATGTAAACTAACTACTTCCTTATTTGAAGTTATTACGTTTTTGCCATTAAGTAACGCACTCTTTATACATTCGTACGGAAATTGATTTCCACCCATTGCTTCAATAACCGTGTCAATCTCAGGGTTTTCACAAACTTCGCTTGGTTTTTCAGCAAATCTTTCCCCTAAAAAGTCCTTTTTAGAAGGAAGGTCTAACACCTTTAAAACCTTTACGCCTTGAGTATTATCTAAAAGTTCTAAAACACCGCTACCTATCGTTCCACAACCTAATAAACCTATATTCATAATTACTCCTCTATTATTCAAATGCTAATAATGATACGTCCCTTACTTTAGGAACTTTTTTAAGTTCTGCCGTGAGTTCGTATACGGAAACGGTCAAATCTTTAGTTTCAAGCGTAACCGTGATATACGCCATATTGTGAATAGGCATTTCTTGATTTATAGTTAATATATTTCCTTGATAGCCCGCAATACTGTTAAGTACGTTTGATAGAACGCCTTTTTCGTGTTCTGCACGAATAGAAATTATAGCCTTTCTATCATAACTCATCGACATTTCAAATACTTTATCTTTATACTTGTAGTAAGTTGAACGACTAATATCTAATTCTTTACATACGTTAGAAACACTTTTACCTTCGTTTTCAACGAGTTTAACAGCCTTTATAACTTGCTCGTAGCACGGTGGCAAAATGCTTCTATCTATAATTAAAAAACCTTTATTTGTCATATATTACCGCACCTTTTTTATCGACGTGTAGTGGTTTTATATTCCACTTAACACCTCCGATATTTTTTAAATTTTTAGTATCTAAAGTTTTACCGTTAGATACTGCTAAAAGCGTTGGACCAGCACCACTTATAGTAACGGCAAAACCTAAATCTTCAAGTGCTTTTTTAAGTTCCTCACCACCTTTTATGAGTGGCATTCTATAAGGAACGTGAAGTTTATCGTTAAATACTCTTTTTATAAGTTCAATATCTCCACTTGCAAACGCGTAATCAAGCATAGTTGCACCTGCTAAATTGTAAACGGCGTCTTTATAGTCAATGGTTTTGGGAAGAATTTCTCTTGCTTTAGCGGTAGTAAGTACATAATTTGGAATACAAGCGTAAAACTTTAAGTTGTTATTTACGTTGACCTTTTTATACTTTATTCCGTTTGCTTCACACGCGACTACGAGCCCGCCTAAAAATGCAGGGGCAACGTTATCGGGATGACCTTCCATTTCAAGCATAACGTTTAAAAGAAACTCTTTGCTATACGCGTTTTTAAGCATATAGTTTGCGCCCATAACACCGGCAACAATGCAAGTCGAACTACTTCCAAGCCCACGAGTTGACGGAACGTTGCTATTTTTAGAAGTAATTTTAACCGGAACGTACTCTTTGCCTGTTACTTCAAAAAGTTTACGATATGCTTTTAAAATTAAATGATTTTCAATATCGCCTTTAAAATTTACTATTTCGTCTTTTTCAGACTTTTCAAAAATAAAACTGTTATATAAATTAAAAGCAACTCCTGCCGTGTCAAACCCCGAACCTAAGTTAGCAGATGAACAAGGAACTTTAATTTCTGCTTTTAAATTATTGTAATAAACAATATCTTTAACTTGCTCTTTTGTCTTTAAAACGGTCGTTTTCTTTGATGCTTGAAGTTTAGAAATTCCTAAAGGAATAGAAGTATTCGTGTAAGAAGCAATATCTTTAATAAGTTCAAATTCCGACTTGTTTATATCTAAATCAAGCGCAGTTGCAACCGTACTTGGAAATTTGTAAGGACTAGCAGTTGAAATAATAAGCGTTTTACTTCCGCTATTTAACTTTTTATAACAGTCAAAAGCAACGGCAGTATGTGGGTCTATCAAATACCTATATTCCTTAAAGGCTAAGTTTATAGACTTAAGCGTTTGATTTTCATCAGTATAACCACCTATAAAGTCGCTAATAAACGCCCTTTCCTTATCGTTTAAAGAGTATTTGCCTTTATCGCTTAAATCTTGCATAAAGCCTTTTACTCTATCACCGTTTCTACCCGTTGCTAAATATACAAGCCTTTCAAGGTTAGAAGAAATAAGTATATCCATAGCAGGAGAATTAGATTTTTTAAACTCACGATTTTTATCGTAAACGCCCGTTTCAAAAAAGTCCGTTAAAACGTTGTTGACGTTAGAAGCGCAAATAAGTTTATTAATAGGAACACCCATTTGTTTTGCAATGTATCCTGCAAAAATATCGCCAAAGTTACCCGTTGGAACGCAAACGTCAAAACTTTCATCCATTTTAAGCCAGCCCGATTTAACGCCTTTTAAATATGCGTAAATATAGTAAATGACTTGTGGAATTAATCTTCCAATATTAATTGAGTTTGCCGAAGAAAGAAGTACTCCGTTATTTTTTGGATAATCTTTAAATATGCTTTTTACGTAGTTTTGGCAATCGTCAAAATTGCCTTTTATTGCAAATGCTTTAGTTCTACTATCTGTATAGTAAAGCATTTGTTTTTCTTGTATTTCCGAAACGCCTTTATCAGGATATAAAACTACGGTATCAAACGTACCACTCTTTTTAAAACTAGATAACGCTGCGCCACCGGTATCGCCTGAAGTTGCAACTAAAATAAGAGATTTATCTAGCACGTTGTTTTTCTTTTTAGCAACTTCAATTAAAAAAGGAAGGATTGTTAAAGCCATATCTTTAAACGCAAGAGTAGGACCTTTATAAAGTTCTAAAAAACTTAAATTATCAAAAGTTTTAAAACCTACCATACCTTCTTTAAAATTAAATTTATCGTAAGCATTTTTAACACAATAGATAATTTCTTCTTCCGTATAATCGTCTAAAAAAAGTTTAAATACTTCTATCGCGAGTTCTTGATAAGTCTTATTTAACCATTTATCGTCAAAATTAACCGTAGGAAAAACTTCAGGGATAAACAATCCACCATCGCTCGCTAACCCCTTTAAAATTGCTTCACTCGCCGTTAATTTTTCATTACTTCTAGTGCTAATATACATAATTGCCTCTATTTAAAATTAATATGGATATATAATATTATATATTGCAGAAAAAAACAACTGTTTGCACTCAAAAAACAAAAAATATTTTGTACGAGTACAAAAAACACAATTATGTGTGCGAAATACACACTTTTTAAAATTTCAGTTGAATTGTAATAAAAAATGCCCTGCAAAATTACTTGCAAGGCATAATTTTTTATTCTTTTTCAAGTGGTTTAACGTGAAGTTCATTAAGTTGTTTTTCATCAACCATATATGGAGCACCAGTCATTAAACACGAAGCGTTTTGAACTTTTGGGAATGCTATAACGTCTTTAATAGAATTGTTTTTAGTAATTAACATAACGAGCCTATCAAGACCAAGTGCTAAGCCACCGTGTGGAGGAGCGCCGTATTTGAACGCTTCAACGAAGAAACCGAATTTAAGCGCTGTATCTTCAGGAGTAAAGCCTAAAATTTTAAACATTTTTTCTTGAATATCGCGCCTATTAATTCTTATAGAGCCACCACCTGCTTCTTGACCGTTAATAACTATATCGTACGCTTTTGCTCTTGCTTTTAACGGGTCGGTTTCACAAAGTTCTAAGTCTTCGTCCATTGGAGCAGTAAACGGATGGTGAACGGCAACGAGCCTACCTTCTTCTTCACTGTAATCAAACATTGGGAATTCTGTAATCCATAAAATATCGTAAGTATTTTCGTCAATGAGATGATATTTTTCAGCCAAGTGAAGCCTTAAACCACCAAGCGTGTTAAATACAATATTATCTTTATCGGCAGCGAAGAATAAAACGTCCCCTTCATTAAAGTCTAATCTCTCTTTAATTTTTGCGATATTATCTTCGTTTAAGAACTTAAGGAACGAACCTTTAATTTCCCCGCCTTCAGGATAAGAAAGCCACGCTAAGCCTTTAGCACCTAACGTTTTAACAAATTCAACGAGCGCGTCAATATCTTTTCTAGAAAGTTTAGAAGCAAAACCTTTAGCGTTTATTGCCCTAACGCTTCCTTTAATAGGACCGTTTATTGCAAGCGCATCTATAAACACTTTAAAATCGCAGTCTTTAAAAATATCAGAAACGTTTTGAAGTTCTAGACCAAAACGAGTATCAGGCTTGTCTGAGCCAAATCTTTCCATTGCTTCTTTATACGGCATTTGACGGAAATGTGCATCGCCATAGTCTATTCCCAAAGTGCGTTTAAACACACTTTTAATAAGCCCTTCAACGGGATAAATAACGTCGCTAATATCTTGTACGAAACTCATTTCAAGGTCGATTTGAGTAAATTCCGGTTGACGGTTAGCCCTTAAATCTTCATCTCTAAAACATTTAGTTATTTGATAGTATCTATCAAAACCAGAAATCATAAGAAGTTGTTTATAAAGTTGTGGAGATTGTGGAAGAGCGTAAAAACAAGTTGGATGCACCCTTGATGGAACGAGATATTCTCTCGCACCTTCAGGAGACGACTTTCCAAGCATTGGAGTTTCAATCTCTAAAAAACCAAGTTCGTCAAGATAGTCTCTAGTAACTTTGGTTATAGTGTTTCTTACTATAAGATTATTTTGTAACGACGGTCTTCTTAAATCCAAATATCTATATTTAAGCCTTAAGTTTTCGTTAACGTCGGTTTCATCGGTAATTTCAAAAGGCGTCGTATCGGCTTCTGCTAAAATTTTAAGTTCGCTTGCTAAAATTTCAACGCTACCCGTTGCGATTTTATCGGTTTTATTCTCTCTTTCTCTAACTATGCCTTTAATAGCCAAAACGTATTCCGAACGGATTTTTTCGGCTTTTTCAAATAAATCAGGAGTAGTTGCTTGGTCGAATACCGCTTGAACGATACCAGTTCTATCTCTTAAATCAACAAATATTAAACTTCCTAAATTTCTTCTTTTTTGAACCCAGCCCATTACGACGACTTCTCTTCCAACGTCATTTAAAGTAAACGTGCCCGAGTAATCCGTCCTTTTTAGGTTTCCCATAAATTCAGCCATAGTAAACTCCTTAAATTATATATAAGTTTATTTTAATATCTACTGCTGAAAAAGTCAACTTTTAATTAGTGGTTTTTTAAAAGAGTTGTTTAATAGTTTTTAGGAACGTTTTTTACACACTCTTCAACGTAGTTAAAATATTCTAAATATTTTTCGGTTTTAGTATCCTTTTGCCTTAAAATAGCAAGTTCATCTTCTAGCGTATACTTTTTACGAATTAAGTTTACTATCTTTTTGCTTCTTTGCTCTTCTTTTTGGCGCATAATTTCTTCAGGCGAAGGTTCTTTAACTTCCATAAAACACGCTACTAAATCACAAGACGTGTAAGTTCTTGACTTTTCAACTTCTTTTGTTATAAGTTCATTGTTTTCATCGTACTCTTCTTGAATTTCCGTCCATTTGTCCGTTACTTCTCTTATATTTTCGGCTATTAAATAGTCGTATTTTTCGGGAAGCGTTTCAACTTCGGCAAGCCTAAGATTATCGCTAAAATAACTGAATTTTTTATCGCTAATATGGTTTACTCTATTTGTGTTTTTATTAATTAAAATATACATAACTTTCTCCTTATACGCCTACGACTTCTTCTTCAAAATTATAACCTGTACATATACCACCCCAATCTGTAGAACTATTTGCACTACCTACATATTTTAATCCGCCAAAACTAGAAGATAAGTAAAATCCCATATCAAAACTATTAGGTTCTACTTGAGTTATTGTTCCGTAAGGTGGTGCTATGATTCCTTCAGGATTTATAAGTATCGCAACGATAGTGTATTCTTCAGGTTCATAGTACATACTTGCATTATTTGTATTATCGTTAAAAGAATAGAACTCCACATAAATATCGTAAGTATTTCCATCTTCAGGTCGTGTATAAACTTGACCAGTAATAGTATGTTTATAAATTTTTGTGCCTTTGTTATCATTAACTAAATCTTCAACCCACTTTTTAGGTGTTGCGTGTGCTGGTTTTTCTGGAATAGCAGTGTAAAGTGCACCATTAGCATAAGATACTATATTACCATCATCATCATATCCACCTTTTGAACTGCGGCCACTAATATGTATTTTATTATTTGCACATCCATAGATTGCTTCAAACACTGCCTCTTCGCCTGTAGATTGTTTTTGTCCATAAAGTTTTACATAAGTGTTAGGTGTACCAGTGTATTTCTTTACACAACCGTCTAACGCTTCCGTTATAACTTTATTTTGCACGGGATTTTCGCTTTCGGTTGAAAGAGTATCATCAACTTTTATAGTTATTTCATTAATCTTTTCAGTTACAATCTTATTCTGCACGGGATTTTTACTTTCAGTAGATAAAAAATCATCTGCTATAACGTCGCCAAGTTGACTTAAAACTTCCTCTTTAATTTTAGAAGAAGTTTCTTCAACGTTACTTTCAAACTCGTCTTTAGTAAGTTCGATTTCACTTTTAATAGTCTCACAATCAGTAACGGCTTTATTGAATTTGCTTTCGAGTTGACTTATAACCGTCGGCGCTAACTGTTCGTAAGAAGAAACGCCGTCAACAGAATTTTTTACGTCAATATAAAACACTTTGGTTCTATAAGATAAAGTTTTTTCATTATTTTCAAACACTATTTGCGATGATAATAAATCCGAATTTTCCGTTAAAGCCAAGTTTATAGGTAAGGTAAAATATACTACTTCTTCCACTATCGTTTTATCTAACAAAAGCCTATCACTAACACCTTCTTCCCTTTCAATTTCTAGATACGCGTTTAAAACTTCAAGGTTTATTCCATCGTTAACTTTACTTGAAGAAAAAACAAGGCTATTAGCACCTAAATCGTTTTCATAAAGTAAAATTTTATCAGGTACTACGCTTTTACCTATAATTTTTATTTCCATTATACCTCCTTTTCGGGTAAAACCCGCTACCGCTATTCCCCGCTTTTATTATAAGACTGTATAATTTTCACTTAAAGTGATTATGACAATATTTTTTACAAACAAATGTTTGACTTTTTGTAAAACTTGTATTATAATATGAACAAATGTTCTTATTTTAGGTGGTTTTATGATATCTAAGGAAAAACTAAAAATACTAGTGGACTCTGCAAAGTTTGACGTTTCCTGTTCTTCATCTGGAAGCAATAGAATTAATAACGGTGGGATTGGAAACGCTAGTTACGGTGGAATATGCCATTCTTTTACTGAAGACGGAAGATGCGTTTCCCTTCTTAAAATTTTAATGACTAATATTTGCAGTTATAACTGTTTATACTGCGTAAATAGGCGTTCAAACGACGTGGAACGCGCAATCGCAACTCCTAGCGAGATATGTGAACTTACTATGGAATTTTATAAGCACAATTTTATAGAAGGGTTATTTTTATCTTCTGCCGTTTATAAAAACGCCGATTACACTATGGAACTTCTTTTAGAAACGGTAATAAAACTAAGAAAACTTTATAATTTTACCGGCTATATTCACCTTAAAGGCATACCTGGAGCAGATAGTAAACTTATTATGCGCGCAGGCGAATACGTTGATAGAATGAGTTTTAATATAGAACTTCCGTCAGAAAGCAGTTTAAAACTATTAGCGCCACAAAAAACTAAAAAATCAATACTTGCACCAATTACTATGATAAACGGAGAAAAGCAAGCGAATAAATCAATAAAATCAAGGTTTTTACCTGCAGGTCAAACCACGCAAATGATAGTTGGAGCAAGCCCAGAGAAAGACGGGCAAATACTAAAACTTACCGAAGCACTCTATAAAAAATACTCTTTAAAACGAGTGTACTTTTCATCATATATACCTATGAACACTACTTCAAAACTACTTCCGAGTGAGTCGACGGGGCTTCTTCGCGAACACAGGCTTTATCAAGCCGATTGGCTTATAAGGTTTTACGGTTTTAAGGTATCGGAACTTATTGGCGAAGAAGATAATCTGTCTTTAGACTACGACCCTAAATGCGCGTGGGCGTTATCTCACCCCGAACTTTTCCCTGTAGAAATTAACACTGCACCCGTAGAAATGCTTGCAAGAGTTCCAGGAATAGGTCTTAAAAGCGCGTATAAAATAGTTTCGTCAAGAAAATACGGAAAAATTGATTTAGAAGGTCTAAAAAGAATGAAAATACCACTTAAAAGGGCTATAAATTTTATAACTACTAATGGATTTTATAAGGGTTTAAAAAAAGATGAAGATATAAAATTAAGCCTTATAGAAAACAAAAATAATATTAACTACACGCAACTTTCTATGTTTTCTTCCCCCGAAATTTTGCGTAGCGTACTTATAGGAGAAATTTAATGATCTATATTATAGAAAACGACTTAAGCGCTCTTTATAACGCGATATTTTTATCGTACGAAAAAAAACACTTCGATATAAAAGTATATAATAAAGGCGCTCAACTTTCTCTATTTGATGAAACTTTTGATATTACAACTAACGATTCAAAAGCAAAAAGAGTAGAAACTCTACTGAAAAAAATTTTAAAAGGTAATTTTAATGAAATTAAACTAGCCTTTAGAAGTGGGAACGATGATAAAAATACGGTAATTTTTAACTATTTACGCGAAGTTATTAACGCTAAAAAAGATATTAGTGAAAATTTTTCTAATAAATACGTTTACGCTTTTTACGAAACTTTAAATAAAGTAAAAAAGGAAATTCATCATTTAAAAGGATTTATAAGATTTTCTAAAACTAAAGAAGGCATTTATTACGCTAAGTTTTTACCCGATAACGACGTTTGCGATTTAGTTTTTCCACACTTTAAAAATAGATATAAAAATATGCCTTTTATCTTGCACGATTATAGGTTTGATTGTTTGTGCGCGTATAACGGAAATGAAAGTAAAATAATACGCCAAAAAATATCTCCCCTAACGGTTAAGGACGATATAAACTCATTATTTAAAACCTATTACGATAGCGTTAATGTAAAGGAAAGGAAAAATACTCGTCTTATGAAAAATTATCTACCTAAACGCTACCACGTTAATATGCCCGAAAAAAACGAACTTTTGTAATATAAAAAGCGAAAAGCATAAGGCTTTTCGCTAAATTAATCTTTCACAATAGACCACGCTTTTATAAGTTTTTCTAACGAAAACGTGGCGTTAGCTGGGCTTGTCGACGGTAAAGATACGCAACTAATATTAAGAGATTTTTCTAAATATTTTTTATAATAAAACTCTGCAGTTTTGCCGTTAACGAATATTCTATCTATTTTAGAATTTTTAATAACTTCGGTTAAATTTGACGGGGTTACGTTTTTAATCGAACTATCTGCACTTGAAGTTATATCGCAAGAATAAATAACGTCGTAAAGCGCCAAATTGTTATTTAAAATTAGTTTGGTTTTTTCTTCAATAGTCGACGGAACTTCGCTATTATAAATTGCTGAAATTACCTTCCAAAATCTATTTTGAGGGTGCGCGTAAAAGAAGTTTAATTCCCTTGATTTAACCGACGGAAAACTTCCTAGTATTAAAGTTTTGCTTTCATTATTATAGAGTGGTTTTAACGGTTGAACAATCATAATAATATTTTAACATACAATTTATTGTTTTAATAGTATTTAGGTAAATTTTTTAAATTAAGTGCTTAAAAACTTGCAATTATTTAAGATTATGGTATAATGTTTAGGTAATTTACGGAGAGATGTCGGAGTGGTCGAACGAGCACGATTGGAAATCGTGTATACGCCATAAGCGTATCGGGGGTTCAAATCCCCCTCTCTCCGCCAAGAGCAACTCGTTTGAACTTTTTACGTTCAGACGAGTTTTCTTTTATTTCTTCTAGGTTTTTGCCACTTTCAACTTCCTTTAACTGTTTTTTATTAAGACGTTTAGTTTCTCTATCGTTTGAGTTGTAGAGAATAATAACCTTGTCATCATATAAAATAACACGGTTTATGAACGAGTTGAAGAACTCGTTTTTTTCTTCGCCTTTTTCGTATTTCATATAGGCAAAGTAGGTTAAAAACTTCTTAACTTCATTAGGTTGTAAAGGTTTAACTTGTCTTGCTTCTTCAACGGCTATCTTGTTTTCAAGGTCGGATTGACTTGCTTCAAGGTTTAGTAAGCGGTCTTTTGTCGTCTTTGTAAAGATGCCGTTTTCTATTGCCGTCATAATGCTGTTGATTGACTTATTTACTTCTTTAAGTTCCTTTTGTAGCGATAATAAAACGGTTGGCATAGATAATTCTGCGTTAAACTTTTCTGCAACGAGTTTTGCGATTTTATCAATAACCTTTGGGCGTAGCACGTATTTTATAGTCGCTTCAAATACTAGAGTTTCAATAAAATCTTGGCTAACGTTTTTCTTGTGGCAGTCATTTGGGTTAAGTTTCTTGCCGTAACACTTGTAGTAATGATAAACACGTCCCGTTTTACTCGTGCCTGTTTCTGCGGTAATTGCAGACTTGCAATACCCACAAAAGAGTTTACCACTTAAAATGTAAGGTTGTTCGTCATAGTTCTTTCTTTGTTTATGCTTATGTGAATCCATAATTAAATTACACTCCCTAAATAAATTTTCGTCCACGATAGGTGGAATTACGTTCGTATAGACTTTTCCGTCCACGTTTACAATGCCCATATACTTTTCGTTTCGTATTATACGGGCAAGTTGGCTCATAGAAAACTTTTTGCCTGACTTGGTTTTAATACCCGATGCGTTAAGGCGGGCTATAATATCTTTAGCTTTTTCTCCGTTTCGATAACGGGTAAAAATATCTCTAACTACTGTTGCTTCAAGTGGGTTAATAGTCCATTTTTTGTCAACTGTATCGTAGCCTAAAAGTCCGTGACCGCCTATAAAATTACCTTTTATAAGGCTTTCTTTAATGCCACGCTTAACTTTTTGAGAAAGTTCGGCGGAGTAATACTCCGCCATACTCTCAAGCATACCTTCTACAAGTATTCCGCTTGCATCGTCGGTAATATTTTCTTTTGCAGACAAAACCCTCACGCCATTTTTCTTTAACTTTGCTTTGTAGTTAGCACTGTCGTAACGATTACGGGCAAAACGGTCTAATTGGTAAACTAAAACGTACTCAAAGCTCTTTTTCTTGCTATCTTCAATCATTTTAAGAAACTGTGGACGTTTATCTGACGTTCCCGTTAAAGCTCTATCTATGTACTCGCCAACGATTGTAATGTCGCTTCGCTTTGCAAAATCGTAACACTCTCTAAGTTGACCTTCAATAGATTGCTCGGTTTGACTGTGCGAACTAAATCTAGCATAAATCACTGCTTTCTTCATTGTTTGTTCTCCTTTCTAAAA
>JAZUMP010000041.1:0-24478 GCA_045603725.1 Christensenellaceae bacterium | reverse complement strand
TCGTATTAACCTTTCTCTATTCTTTCCAGAATATTCTCGTTCTTTATTTGCCTTCTGTACTTTGTTTTGTTCTCGTCTTAATCCTTTCGTATATCTCTATACTAAAAAATTAATTCTCCTATGCAGTTGTCAATCTACTATTCTTAACAAAAGTTAAGTCGCTCTTTTTGTCAAGCGCTTATACATAATATCATTTTAAAAAATTTAAGTCAAGCATTTTTTTGCGATTTTTTCATATTTTTTAAACTTTTTTTATTTTTAAAATTTTTGATAATTTTTACACTTTATTTCATCATTTTCTAATTTTTCAATAAATGTTAAACCATACGTTTGACAAATTTAATTAATATGTGTAAACTTATATAGTATTATATAGATAGGAGTTTTTATGGAATACAAATATTTGGCTTCAAGGCTTGAAAACATCCACTCTGATATTCGTGGGCCTATTTACTACAAGGCTTTAGAGATGGAATCAAACGGCGAAAAGGTTTTAAAATTAAACACGGGTAACCCCGCCGCCTTTGGCTTTGAAATGCCTGCATCTATAAAAAATCAAATAATTAATAACGTTGAAAAATCTTTAGGTTATTGCGATATTAGGGGTATGCTCGACTCTAAACAAGCAATTGTAGAGTATGAAACGTCAAAAGGAATTCAAGGCTTAACGACGGACGACGTTTTTATAACAAACGGCGTAAGCGAAGCGGCAAGTTTATTGACTACTGCAATAGTTGATAATGGCGACGAAGTTTTAATGCCTTCTCCTTGCTATTCTCTTTGGTCTAATTCGGTTATTGCTTCTGGTGGCGTACCCGTTTATTACGACTGTAAAGAAGAACTTGATTGGAATCCTGATATTGAAGATATTAAGAGCAAAATAACTAAAAGAACTAAAGCGATTGTAGTAATTAACCCAAACAACCCAACCGGCGCGCTCTATCCCGATAGTATTTTACTTGAAATTGCCGAAATATCAAGGCAAAATCATTTAATAGTATTTTCCGATGAAATTTACGATAGGCTCGTGTTTGACGGTTTAGTTCACAACTCATTTGCTAAACTTGCGCCTGACCTTACGGTAGTTACGGTAAACGGGTTATCTAAATCTCACTGCATTTGTGGTTTAAGGTGTGGCTGGATTGTTATTAGTGGAAATACTGAAATGGCTAAGGAACTTAATAAAGCACTCGTGGTTTTAGCGTCTGTAAGGCTTTGCTCCAACTCGCTTATGCAACTTGTAATCCCAACTGCCCTAAAAGATACCGAATATACTAGTCAAATGATTGCTCCATCGGGTAGGCTTTATATGCAAAGAGAAGCGTGCTTATCTGCAATAGATGAAATTGACGGGCTCTCTTGCAAGAAAAACTACGGTGCGTTCTATATCTTCCCTAAAATTGATACGGAGAGATATAACGTAACTGACGATAAAGCTTTTGCTAAAGGCTTACTTGAAACTAAAAAGATTTTGATAGTTGCAGGTAGTGGTTTTGGACATAAAACGCCCGACCATTTTAGAGTAGTAATGCTTCCTGAACATCAAACGCTTAAAAACGCAATGTATGAAATTGGCGATTATCTTCAAACTTTAAAAAAATAAACCGTTAAATAGCTAAAGTAAACTGAATATTTGTAATTATAATTGACAATAATATATCTGGAGGTAATTTATGGATAATTGTTGTTCTAATTGTAAAGTAAAATGTACCGTATGCGAATGTACGCATAACGACTGTAACGATAACTGTACTTTAAGTTCTATTGAAATCAGTCATGAAAAAACCGGCGCCGATGCTATTATGACGCCACACTATTGCAAATCTTTTTGCAAAAAATAATTATATAAAAAGTGTGTTCAACCTAGAACACACTTTTTTTATACGACTAATAAATAAGATTGCTTAATAAAAGTTTGATTTTCATTATAACGGTAATTTTCAACCATATACCCTATTACGTCTAGCGAGTTAACTCCTGTAATTTTTCGTGCTACCGATAAAAAATATCTTTCCGTATCAGAATCGAAAAAAGGAGAGACTCTAGTAACGTTTGAAACTTCACCGTTAATATCTTTAATTAACTTCCCCTCATTATATATAGAATTTATATATTCTTTACGTGATATATCAATATTATAAGAACTTTCACTATTAAAAACTTCAACGTTATACCAATCTTTAAAAACTACTTTACAAGAACAAAAATCTCTCTCGTAATCGTATAACGTTAATACTTTATCGGTAAAAGCATATAAATAATAGTACCCACAATCAAAAGATGAGTTAGAAGCGCCGTAAAAGAGTTCGGGTAAACCGTTTCCCGTAAAATCGCCAAGCATAATAGTTGGCTCATAGCCGATATTAGTAGTTGGCGTTATTGAAAACAACGTTAAACCGGTTTTATTATCTGAAACGGTTATTTTTATATTTTCGTATAACGGACTTCCTTCTTTTTGAGAGCCGGTAAGTATTACGTTTTCTACTTTACCATCTCCTGTTAAATCCATTTCAACTTCTTTAATTATTATTTGGTTTTGAATAGTTGAATTTTCTTTAGCATTAACTATTTTAAATTTTACGCTTAGCGCCAAAATAATTATTATTAATACGTTTACAATCTTTTTCATAAAAATATTTTTAGCAAAAGTAAAAAAAATATGTTATATTTTATAAAAGCAAATGAAAAAAGTAGATATTTAAAAATAATTATGATATACTTGATATGTTTTAAAAAATAAACTTGAGCATTTTATATCGGGGTGTAGCGCAGTTTGGTAGCGCGCTTGCTTCGGGAGCAAGAGGCCGTGGGTTCAACTCCCGCCACCCCGACCAAAATTGGCTTTGAGAGCAATTCTCAAAGCCTTTTTTCTTTGACTACAGCGATGCAGATATTAAGGTTTGAGAAAGCCCTCGCTCCAATATAGGACGAGGGCTATGCTTTTAGTCACTTTTTAATGTTTATAAGGCTGTTTATCCAAGCGCTACCATACTAAAAACAAGTGCGAACAATGCAACGGTTTCGCAAAGACCGACAACAGTGATGTACTGTGAAAAGCCTTTTCCTGTTTCAGCTAAAGCATCGGCACCTGCAGCACCTGCTTTACCTTGAAAAACAGCTGAGAATGCCATGGCTATACCGGATGCAATTCCGAGACCGAGCAAAAAGGCAGTATCGGCAGAGGAACCCTTCATCTGTTGCATCAAAAGGAAGCCGTAAATAGTCTGTGTAAGAGGTGCACCTGCGAAAACAGTAAGAATAAAGGGTGCTGCTTTATTGCTCATATAACACTTTTTCCAAGCCCCGATTGAAGCCTGACCCGCAATACCGATACCGATTGCCGAGCCGATTGCGGCAATACCCATTGCCAATGCTGTTCCTAATAATCCTAAATTCATAATAATTCTCCTTTAATCAATTTTTTCTTTAAATGGTTTGAATTTATGCCCACTCCACGACATATCTAAATGCGAGGAGAACTCTAAGGTGTTAAGTCTGATTCCGTGAACGATAACAGAAAGAATGTTTAAAATCATATTCAGTCCGTGTCCAAACACCAACAGAACGATGGCAAGTACCATAAACATAAAATTGCCAAGTAACGGTCCTGCCAACTCATTAACTGTAGCAGAGATTGCGGCCCCTGCAAGGCCGACCGCCCAAAGTCGTATATACGAAACAATATCCGAAAACACATTTACCACAGCAAGCAAAACCGACACAATGTTGGTAAGACTTGAAAGTATGGATTTAATAATGCTTCCTTCATAGTTAGAAAATACGAAGCTCAGAACAAATCCAATACCAATTAATGCGATAGCAACTGTTCCTACGGGAACCCCTCCGATAATCAGCCCAAAGCTGAACACCTCGGCATTTACAACAAGGCTTAGCACTAAATAGTAAATACCTAAAAGCTGTAATATCGAACCGATATCACCCAGCATTTTAATAGACCCTTTATTTCTCAAAGCACCTTTTATATGCGCCACTGTTAGCTGTATTAGCGCCAATGAGAAACAGACTATCTGAAGATTTTGTGCCGTAGTCAGCCCTGCTGCGCCATTAGTCCAGAACGGATACCATGTCTTATCGGCATATACATTTGAAATTACCGGTATGGATAAGCTCTTAAGCCACGCAGGCAACTGCTCCGGAGAAAGTCCAAACCAAGTGCAAGTAAGCGTTCCCCACAAAACAGTTGAGAGTCCGAACAATCCCACAAGCAAAAACATTGGCGAAATCTGCTTTTTGGCAATGAGCGATTTTATAATCGGGATTGCCGCAATAGCACAGATGAGTAATCCGTATCCTCCGTCACCGAAAATAATTCCGAAGAATATGAGTATAAATGCCAAGAACCAACCCGAAATGTCATACTCAAAATATCCGGGAACAGTGCCCAAAAAGTCGGTCAACGGATAAATAAGACTTACAAATTTATTGTTTTTAAGCTTGGTGGGAACATTATCCTCAACCGAAGGTTCTTCCACGAGAAGTCCCCACGAATTGCTTTGGGCAGTTTGCTTGAGCCTATCAAGATTTTCAGCTTCAATATAACCTGTGAAATAGGAAACGGTATGTGATGCCTCACTTTCGGGTGATAACTTTTCGTCTGCCATACCCGTAGCGTAGGTTTCAAATTCAATTTCCTTTTCGACAGATTGAACTGCTTTATTAATGCTCTCAACATAACAAGCATTGGCGGAAATCGTTTCGTCTATATCGTCCATACGAGTACTAAGTTCCAAGAGCCGTTGCTTCATATTACTTGTAGAAATCTGTGGCAGAGCTAAACGGTATACATTTAGCGACGAAACATCTTCATCAAGCTCTTCCTTATTGGATTTGAGCAGCATAAATCTAACGGTCGATTTTGTTGCATCAATCCGAACGGTTTTAATGCTTTCGGGAAGCAACTCATATTCGGTCTTTGGCATCTCATAAAAGGATATCTCATAACCTATTGATTCCAAATCGCTTAAACTACTCGGATCAATATCGCCCCAGCTTTTTAAGCGGTCAAGCTCGGAGCTATATGCAATTCGTTCTGCCACGCACTGCTTTTTCTCCGCATCGAGAGTTTGAATTCTCGTTGCAACGGACAAAGCCTCGGCAGTGCTCACCTCTTTTTGCTCTACGTTTTTCCTTTTGCCAATCGTAAAGATCGCACTTTTAAGTAAAGCAATTTGTTCTTGGAGCGAGGCAAGTCGTTCACCGGCTCCTTCAGCAATCTCAATGTGAACAATTCCTAATTTGCGAAGCTTTTTCAGGGTTTCGTCCTTTTTGTTTTCTCTAATAATAAGAGATACTTTTTTCATAGGCACTATCATAATGAATAAACCTCCTTTTCGGAAGCCACAGCATTACGAAGGGCTATCTTTCGTTTTGATATTTTTGAACGCACTACGGCACTAACCTGTTGGTCTGCCATATAAATCGATATTTTTTTGATATTTTCCTCGGTTTCAGGAATTTTAACCTTTTCAAACAGGTTGACTCTTTGAGAAGTTGCAAGCAATTCAATCTCTAATAGTCTGACCTGTTCATCTAACACTTCCGCCTCTAAATCAAGGGACATTGCCTTTTCCATATGGTTTGCGGCGATATCCACCCAAAGAGGTGTTTCGTAAAGATCATAATCTCCTCTTTTAAAATCCGCGCCCTCAAACGTAGGAATATCAACGCCTGCAATATTTCCTTTTCCTTTGCGAATATTGCTGACGGTTATAATTCCTTTTGGGAAGGCATCCATTTCGCTAAAAACAGCGATCCATTCACGAAAGCCGAATTCAAGATTTTCTCGTTCTTTTCTCACAGCCTTTGCCTTGGCTTCAATTGTACGGATTTCCAATTGGAGTTGTTGCTTTTTCAGTGTCAGAGTAGGCAAATATCTGCGGTACATTTTAAGTGCGTCCTTTTGTACCTTCAACTCGTTTTTAGTTAGTTTGATTTTTGCCAAAACTACAGACCTCCTTAACCTTTAGTCCAAAATTCATCAGTAAGATCTGATTTAATTCCGGTTTCGTCTTTTTCGAAGCAATCCGCTAAAATTTCCCATCCTAAATCAAGTGCATCTTCAAGCGGAAGATTAACGGACAGCGACATTAACTTATCTTCAAAAAGTTCACCGTATTTCAGCAATTTTTCATCCCAACGGCTCATAGAAAAACCCATGTTTTTCTTTTCAAGCGTTTCCTTGTAAGAAGAATAAAGGCGAATCATCGCATCCATGAGTGCACGATGGTCTTTTCGTGTTTTGCCGTTTACGTTTTGCTTTAGTCTGGAAAGAGAACCAAACGGCTCTATACGGCCACCTTTAAGGTAATACTGCCCCTCGGTAATATATCCGGTATTGTCGGGGACGGGATGAGTAACGTCATCGCCGGGCATTGTGGTAACGGCTAAAACGGTAACCGAGCCCGAATCAGCAAAGTCAACTGCTTTTTCGTAACGGGAGGCAAGCTGAGAATACAAATCGCCTGGATATCCACGGTTAGAAGGAACCTGTTCCTGAGTGATAGCAATTTCCTTCATAGCATCGGCAAAGTTGGTCATATCTGTCAGAAGCACCAATACGTCTTTATTCTGAAGCGCAAATTGCTCCGCTACCGCCAACACCATATCGGGTATCATCATACACTCAACGGTAGGGTCGGAAGCAGTATGAATAAACATAACGGTTTTGCTGAGTGCTCCGCCTTTGGAAAGCGCATCCTTAAAAAACAGAAAATCATCATATTTAAGACCCATTCCGCCAAGAACGATTACGTCAGCTTCTGCCTGCATTGCAATTCGGGCAAGAAGTTGGTTGTACGGCTCGCCCGAAATGGAGAAAATGGGCAGCTTCTGAGAAACAACCAAGGTATTGAACATATCAATCATAGGAATGTTGGTTCTCATCATTCGGTTGGCAAGAATACGTTTAGTGGGATTAACAGAGGGGCCGCCAATGGGTTTCATATTTTCGTTAAGTGCAGGCCCTTTATCTCTCGGCTCACCTGAGCCGTTGAATATACGGCCTAATAAATCTTCACTAAAAGATACACGCATTTCGTGACCGAGAAACCGCACTTCATCTCCTGTAGAAACACCCTGACCTCCGGCAAAGACCTGCAGAGAAACAATATCTCCCTCGATCTTATTTACCTGAGCCAACGACTTGCCAAAACGTGTATTGATCTGTGCCAATTCTTTATACTTGACGCCGTTTGCTCGGACAGTAATAACGTTACCAGTAATGGATTCTATTCGATTATATACTTTGTTCACGTTCAGTCACCGTCCTTTAATAGTTTTTCGACCGTTGCGGCCAATTTACCGTCACCCTGACGATACAATGCATCAATCTCGGTTTCTGCTTTTTTGAAAGCTTCACTCTCAAACTCAGTATAGTTCCAGTCAATAAATTTCTGACGCATACGGTTAAAGAAGCTACGTGCGTCGTCTTTGTTTCCGACAGCGTAACTGCTGCCCAGAACATATACCAACTTATCGGTAACATAGCGTTGACGCAATCTTCCACAGTTTGCCTCAACCAAGTCGAAGGAGTTCTGTTGCAGATAAACAGCATCGAGCATTTCGGATTTTAAATAGGTAATGTAATCTAAAAGGGTAGTACCTTCTTCACCGACAACCTTCATCATAGAGCCAATCTCGTCACCTTGATGAAGAATGCCTTTACAAAACTCCAATTTTTCGCTGTCAATAACGCTGTTATATTTAGACCAAGAGATAAGCGGGTCAATGGCAGGATACTTTCTTGCATCCGAACGTTCACGGGAAAGACCGTGGAATGCACCAACAACCTTTAAGGTTGCCTGTGTTACAGGTTCTTCAAAGTTGCCGCCTGCAGGGGGTACGGTACCGCCGATAGTAACGGAACCGGTACTGCCGTCAGGTAAACGGACATAGCCTGCTCTTTCGTAAAATGCCGCAATATAAGATTCCAGGTATGCAGGGAAAGCCTCTTCACCGGGAATTTCTTCAAGTCTGCCTGACATTTCACGCATCGCTTGTGCCCAGCGAGATGTTGAGTCAGCCAACATAAGAACATGAAGTCCCATTTGGCGATAGTACTCAGCAAGTGTTACCGCAGTATAAACCGAAGCTTCACGGGATGCAACGGGCATAGAGGAGGTGTTACATATAATAATGGTACGCTCCATAAGTGAACGCCCTGTTTTGGGGTCAGTCAGTTCGGGAAACTCAGTAAGAGTTTCAACAACTTCACCTGCGCGCTCACCGCAAGCGGCGATAATAACAATATCGACATCCGCATATTTTGATGTGGTATGTTGCAATACTGTTTTACCTGCGCCAAACGGTCCGGGAGTACAATAAGTTCCACCCTTTGCTACGGGAAAGAAGGAGTCAATAAGACGCACCTTGGTTTCCATTGTTTCGCCAGGTGCCAATCTCTCACTATAACATTTTACCGCACGTTTAACAGGCCACTTAAACGACATAGATACGGGTATTTCGCGGCCTCGTTCATCGATTAAAACCGCAATCGTTTCTTTAACGGTATATTCGCCCTTATCGGCAATGGATTTTATCGTATAGTTTCCAAGCAGATAAAAGGGAACAAAAATTTTATGTGTAAACGGGCCTTCGGGAACTGTGCCGATATATTCGCCTGCACGAACAACGTCGTGGGTCTTAGCAGTCGGTGTAAATTCCCATTTCTTTTCCAAATTCAGTCCGTCTGCATAAATTCCTCTTTCCAAAAACCAGCCTGCCTGTTCTGCTAAAACAGGAAGCGGATTTTGGAGTCCGTCATATATCTGACCGAGCAATCCGGGGCCGAGATCTGCCGAAAGCATATCTCCCGTAAATTCAACACTATCCCCACATTGAATACCATCGGTCATTTCATAAACCTGCACTTGAGCAACATTGCCTTTTATACGTATAACCTCGCTTTTAAGGGCGGTATTACCCACATAAACATAACATATTTCGTTCATAGAAACGTTTCCGTCGAATTCTACCGACACCAAATTTCCGTTTATGCTTATTACCTTTCCTTTATTTTCGGTCATTATTTGCCTCCAACCTATCTCCATTTAAAATGGAGTCGTATATATTTTTGTATGCTTTTTCTCCGCTCTTTGCATCAAACTGCCTTATTCGAAGAAGCAATTTTAATTTTAGTCCGTAATAGAAAATATAATCCTCAGAAAAACTATCCATAGGTCTTAATGTTTCTAAGATTTCCAAGCGGTAACTGTTTAGATATTTTTCTGCTTCCATTGGATTTTCGTTTTCTATTGCTGTACTTGCTACCTTGATATATTCCACAGGAAATATTCTGTTTTCTATATCGAATGGTTTCTTCATTTTTTCTGCCCGAACTTTACCAAGCGCAAACCGAAGGTTTCTCTCGCTTTCATTCCAGGCATCAATCAAAACAGAACCCGAACTCTCACTGCTTTTAGGAGGTGATAAAGTGAGCTTATTCATCGCTTCCTGCGACCTTTTTCCTAAAAATCGGTTGCAAAGCTCTGTAAATCGTTCCTCTGTAATTGGAAGCGGAGCATTTTCACTGATTCCATCCAAAGATGGCAACTGCGAAATTAAATAATATTCAGCCATAATTATTCCTTCGCCTCTTTCAAAAGCTCGGTAACCTTAGGACTAAGATAATTTGAAAGCATATTAACAACCGCCTCTGCAGAATAATCGTAATATGCGCTACCGTTATTTACGGCAATGCGGAAACCACCGTCAAAATTATCATTTGCTTTCAGAGTGATGCCCTTCAGCATTTTTTCTTTAAGAACTGCCAGTAAGGTTTCTTCCAACTTATTGAGGTCTTGAGCATTCAAAATCACTGCAATATCTTCTGCATCCGGCTTTTTAGCCCAGCTTTCAACAATTTTAATAATCAGCCCTGCGAATGTATCGGATGAATATACAGCAGTAACATTTTCGCCAATGATAGCATTGAGTTCCCTCGTTACACTTTCTCTGAAAGAAATCAGCAGATTGCGGCCCGCCTGACGAATAGCATCCTCGCTTGATTTCACCATACGCTCATTTTCTTTTTTAGCTTCTTGCAAAATTCTTTTCGCTTCCGCCTTAGCGCTCAAAATTATTTTTTCAGCCTCATCATTTGCAGCTTTTAATATAGCCTGTGCCTCTGATTCTGCAGCTTCTACACCGTCTTTTTTGATTTGGTCAATAAGTTCTTTAAGTTGTATTTCCATTATGTTCTCCCCTTTATGATATAAATAAAACCATTCAAACAGATTTAATTTTACAAAGAATATTACTTTAGCTTTCCAAGCTTCGCCGTATTCACGATCATGATTAGCGTACGTTCCACATCGATACCGTAGGAAGAGTAACAAGTCCTGTCACACAGGTGGATGTGGTTGCCGTAAAGAGTGCGTCAAGATACGGCACGGCTTCTCCACTTGCGGAGCTTATCGGTAATGCCAAAAGTCCGCCTCCCACAAGGATAGTCACAAGAAAGATGAGCAATATGATCTGCGTGGTTGAAAGCCTGAATTCCTTTCCCCTAACCATAAGATTTTCCTCTAAAAAGCATAAAGGAACCAACGTCCTCTGCAGTCAGCTGGTTCCTTCTATTTTATTTGTTTTTATAGTTATATCATATTTGTCTCTTTCTGTCAACACTTTTTATAGAAACTATCATGAATGTATAATGAAAATGATCAAAAAGTGATGCAGAATATTATTCAAATATCTATTTTGTTATTCGTTTGTGTCCGATTGCACCTCCATCGTGAGCCTTGCTCCGAGGCGGAAGGCGTATTCGAAGATGGCTACTTCATCTCCTTTGAGTTATTTCTGCTGTCCTCTTGCGGAATTATGTTTCCGTGCCATAGCTCTTTTATCATACTTTTCATGTGTTGTACCTCCTTTTAGCACAACAACCTACCACAGAAGAGAGAGGAAGTCCAGCACTTTTTCGAAAATAAATTCGGGCTTTTTTCACGGGGCGTTTTCTTTCGTCTACTGCACCGCAATTTTTGCGTCTTGAAAGTTAGGGGGTGATAGTTTTCTTGAAGTATGGTATACTAACGGCAGAAGAAAAAACTCGACACGGGGTGAACTGTTTAGTCACCTGATGGTATGAGTTTGCTATAAACACGGCTCGGTTTCTTGGATGAGAATTCGGCTTGACCACATCTTTGACCATCTACGGCTTCGGACTACGTGGAAACAGTGCGACGGGGAGCACCCGAAAGCATCGTTTTCGGACTAAAAAGCACCAAAAAGTCAACAAAAGTAGTCAAAAAGCGATGGCGTATTTGTTCGGGAGCAAGAGGCCGTGGGTTCAACTCCCGCCACCCCGACCAAAAAATCCTTAGAAACCACACGGTTTCTAAGGATTTTTTAATAGTAAATTAAATTTTATTTTATATTCGGCAACTTATTATTCTTGATTTAAAATTTCATCAAACGCATTGGATATTTTTTGAAGTGCTTTTTCCGCTTGCGCCTCGTTTCTTCCTTTAATAGAGTAATAAATTTTAAGTTTAGGCTCAGTTCCACTTGGTCTTAAACAAATAAATCCACCCACTTCAAGTTCGTAATATAAACAATTAATTCCGTTATATTCAAGCGCTTCTTCATCGCCGTCTGCCTTAGTTTTTATGCCACTAAGATAATCTCTTTTAGAAATAACGTTATAAACGTCTACTTTATCAATAGTAGTTGCGCGCATTTTATCGACTACTTTATTCATATCGTCCATAGCCGATAAACCTTGATAATTTTTGGAGATAGTTTTATCTATAACGAAGCCGTATCTTTCGTAAACGTCTTGCAAAACGTTATAAATAGAAGCGCCGTTATATTGATAGTAACAAACCATTTCAGCAAAAAGCATACTTGCAACGACAGCGTCTTTATCCCTTGCGTGAGTACCCCTTAAATAACCGCAACTTTCTTCAAAGCCAAATATGAACGTAGACGATTTATTCTTTTCAAAGTTTTTAATCTTTTCACCGATAAATTTAAATCCAACCGGAACTTCTAATAATTTTACGCCGTAATTTTCGCAAATAGGCTCAACTAAACCTGTTGAAACAAAACTCTTGATAACCACACCGTTATCTTGAAGTTTTTTGCTTTCTTTTAATCTTCTTAAAATATAATCGGTAAGAAGTACGCCCACTTGGTTACCTGTAAGATTAATAAATTCACCATCGTTATTCCTTATTGCAACGCCTAACCTATCACTATCAGGGTCTGTTCCAAAAACAACGTCGGCACAAATTTTATTCGCCAAATTTATACCCATAGTCATCGCTTCTTTATTTTCAGGATTTGGCACTTCAACCGTAGAAAAACTCGAGTCAGGCATAACTTGCTCGTCAACGACGTTCACGTTAATACCAAGTTTTTTAAGTATTGCCATAACGGGGGCATAACCTGTTCCGTGAAGTGGAGTATAAACTAATTTTAATTTTTTACCGTATTTTTTTACTGCTTTTTTAGAAAGCGAAAGTTTTGATAAAATTTTAATATACTTATTAAAGAATTTTTTAGAAACTACGCTTAATTCACCTTGATTTTTTAGATTTTTAACGTTCTTTTCTTCAATAGAAAAAATATCTTTTACTTCATTTATGTATTTAACTACGACTTCTGTCGCTTCGGGAGACATTTGTGCTCCGTCTTCTCCATAAACTTTATATCCGTTATATTCTTTTGGGTTATGGCTTGCAGTTATCATAATACCTGCTACGGCATTATAATATCTCACTGCGTAAGAAAGCATAGGCACGGGACTTGCCACGTCAAATATTCTAACTTTTATACCGTTTGCAAGGAGAACTCCCGCTGCAACTTTAGCAAAAACGTCAGAATACTTTCTAGTATCATACGAAATTACTACACCCCTATCAAGTGCTGTAAAATTTAAAGTTTTTATGTATTCGGCTAAGCCTTTAGTTGCCCTTTTTACAGTATATACGTTAATCATATTAGTTCCGTAACCAATTATTCCACGCATACCTGCCGTGCCGAATTTTAAATCAGCCCCAAATCTATACTCTATTTCTTTTTCATTGTCTTTTATGCTACTAAGCTCTTCAAATGCTTCGGCGTTAAGTTTTGGGTTAGAGAGCCAATTATTATATGCTACTTTATAATCCATATTTTCTCCAATTTTAATTTATTTTTTGTAAATTACTTTACCTTCTCTAATCGTCATTAAAACTTCAAACGTTTCTTTATTTAAAACGACTAAATCTGCGGTTTTACCAACTTTAATAGATCCCGTTTTATCGTAAACGCCAAGATTTTTAGCAGGGTTTATAGTCGCAAAATCGATAGCGTCGGTAAACGGAACACCGACTTTTGTTACGAGATTTTTTATCGCCTCGTTCATTTTTAGAACACTACCAGCAAGCGCGCCGTTTTCAAGCCTTGCTTCGCCATTATTCACAATAACTAATTGCCCACCAAGTTCAGATTTCCCGTCAGGCAAACGTTTAGCGCGCATCGAGTCGGTAATTAAAGTTATTTTTTCATGTGGCTTATTTTTAATTACTAGTTTTATAGCGGGCACACTAACGTGAATAGTATCGCAAATAATTTCACAATTAAGTTCATCGTTTAAAAGTGCCGAACCTACAACGCCCACGTCTCTATGGTGAAGCCCCGATTGTGCGTTATATGTATGAGTTACGTTAGACACTCCACATTTTATAGCCTTTTCGCAGTCAGAATATTTAGCGCCGGAGTGCCCTATAGATGCTATTACACCGTTTTCTTTTAAATACTTAATTAATTCTTCCGCATCTTGCATTTCAGGAGCAAGTGAAACTATTTTAATCGAATTTCCCGATGCTTCGTAGTATTTTTTAAAAATACTTACGTTACAATTAACTACGTATTCAAGTGGTTGTGCTCCTATATGTTTTGGTGAAATGAACGGACCTTCTAAATGAACGCCTAATACTTTTGCACCGTCTTCGTTATTTTTTGCTATATAATCTTTAACAGCGGTTAGCGATTTAATTATATTTTCTGGGCTTTGAGTCATAGTCGTTGCTAAAAACGACGTGGTTCCTTCTTTGGCAAGAGCAACTGCTATTTTAGATAACGCTAAAGCGCTTCCATCCATAACGTCAAAGCCATCAGCCCCGTGAATATGCTCGTCGATAAATCCTGGAACGATAACTGCTTGATTACTAAACTTTTCAATTTCTTCAATATCAAGCCCATTATCTATCGCAAAAATTTTATCACCATTTAAAGCAATATCTGTTTTAATTATTCCCTTTCCTTCAACTAAAACGTCTATATTTTTAAAACCCTTCATTATCTTCTCTCTACTTTGCTTTTTGCGAATATATTTTATAGATATTTTTTTGTTTTTCCATTTCTACTGCTTTTAAATCTTCAACTAAATTTTGATATTTTTCAATCTTTTTTAGCATTATTTTTTTTACGATTAAAAACCATACTATTCCCCAAATTATAAGTATAGACCCAAACGCGATTGAAATTATAATATAGGATTTATTTATTAAAGAAAAATCTTTTATTACTAAAAGTGTTATAACGGGAAGTAACACAGCACCCATAATAAGCATAACAATAGTATTAATATTACAACCTTTTAGATTATTGCTGAGTTTTTTAATTGTCATAGTGTAATAAGTGCGCTCACCGAATTTTTTAATCCCTTCAATTTCTTTTGCACTCTTTTTTCTTTTTTCTTGACTCTTTTTATACTCGTCTCTTATCATTTCGTATTTAATACTCCTTTAAGGAATTTTCCGGTGTAACTTAAATGGTTCTCGCTAATTTCTTCAGGCGTACCCGTAGCAATTACCGTACCGCCACCTTCGCCACCTTCTAAACCTAAGTCAACGATATAGTCGGCAATTTTTATAACGTCTAAATTATGTTCTATAACTATAACCGTGTTTCCCGACTCTCTGAGTTTATATAAAATGTTAATAAGTTTATTTACGTCGTAAGTGTGAAGTCCTGTCGTCGGCTCGTCTAAAATATATAAAGTTCTTCCCGTTGAACGCTTTGATAGTTCGGTTGCAAGTTTAACCCTTTGTGCTTCGCCACCCGATAAAGTCGTTGCAGGTTGACCAAGTTTTATATATCCAAGCCCTACTTCTTGAAGCCTTTTAATCTTATTATATATACGTGGTATGCTCGAGAAAAATTCTAACGCCTCGTCCACCGTCATATCTAAAACGTCGCTAATATCTTTACCTTTGTATTTAACTTGCAAAGTTTCGTGATTGTACCTTTTACCTTTACAAACTTCACAAGGCACGTAAACGTCTGGCAAAAAGTGCATTGATATCGTAATAATACCGTCGCCCGAGCAGTGTTCGCATCTGCCACCCGAAACGTTAAAACTAAATCTGCCTGCGTTATAGCCACGCTCTTTAGCGTCTTGCGTTGCACTAAACAATTCCCTAATATAAGTAAAAACTCCCGTATAAGTTGCAGGGTTACTTCTAGGGCTTCTTCCTATTGGAGATTGGTCTATCGCTATCGTATTATCAAAATGTTCAAGACCTAAGATTTCCTTATAATCCCCTTGACGCATTTTAGCGCCGTTAAGTTTAACCGATGCCGTAGGATATAAAATTTCGTTTATGAGCGAACTTTTACCACTTCCCGAAACGCCCGTTACCGCCGTAATTAGACCAACCGGAAATTCTACGTCAATATTTTTTAAGTTGTTTTGCTTTGCGCCAAGTATAGTAAGTTTTCTACCATCGCCTTTAATTCTAAATGGAGGAACTTCTATTTTACGCTTGCCCGATAAATATTGCCCCGTGATTGAATTATCTTCATTCATAACGTCTTGCACGGTACCTGCAACTACTATTTCGCCACCGTGAATACCTGCTTTAGGACCTATATCCACAACGTAGTCAGCAGATTTAATCATATCTTCATCGTGTTCGACTACTATAAGCGTATTACCTAAATCACGCAATTTTTTAAATGCGCCTATAAGTTTTAAATTATCTCTTTGATGAAGCCCAATACTAGGCTCGTCCAAAATATAAAGAACTCCACTAAGACCACTTCCTATTTGAGTTGCAAGCCTTATTCTTTGCGCTTCGCCACCCGAAAGTGAACCCGCTTGACGCGATAACGTTAAATAATTTAATCCTACTTCCTTTAAAAAATTAAGCCTTTCTTTAATTTCTTTTAATATACTTTTAGCAATAATCGTATTGCTTTCATTAAATTTTAAATTCTCGATAAACGAGTATATTTCTTCAACGCTTTTATCGCAAAGTAGGTCGATAGAAAGTCCACCAACTTTAACTGCAAGCGCTTCCTTTCTAAGCCTTTTCCCATTACAAGTTTTGCAAGGAAAAGTAAACATATATTTTTCAATTTCACTTTTAGTATAATCAGAAGAAGTCTCTTGATATCTTCTTTCTAAGTTTGGAATAACACCTTCGTAACTACTTTCAAAACTGCCGTTAAACGTCCTAGTTGCGTATTGCATTTTAATTTTTTCGCCGTTATTGCCGTAAAGTAAAATATTTAAAATATCTTCGGGTAAATCTTTTATAGGCGTATCCAAACTAAAACCGTAATACTTAGCAAGCGAGTTAAAATACATATTAGTCATACGGCTAGTATCTAAATTCCAGCCCGATATCGTAAGTGCACCGTCGTTTAAACTCCTTGAAGTATCCCCTAAAACGAGTTTAGGGTCAACTGCTTGTTTGTAACCAAGCCCCTTACAGTCAGGACAAGCGCCGAAAGGATTGTTAAAAGAAAACAATCTCGGCTCAATTTCCATTATAGAAGTTCCACAATTAGGGCAAGAATAATTCGTTGAAAATAGAGTTTCTTCCCCGCCTTTATCTATAATAACGATACCTTCTGCTAGTTTAATTGCACTTTCAACGCTATCAGTTAAACGCTTCCTAATTCCGTCTTTTACAATAAGCCTATCTACTATAACCGAAATATTATGCTTAATATTTTTTTCAAGTTTAATTTTTTCGGTAAGTTCACGAACTTCACCGTCTATTTTAACTCTAGCATAACCCGACTTTTGAAGATTTGCTATTACCTTTTCAAATTCCCCTTTTTTACCCCTTACGATTGGCGCAACAATTAAAATTTTAGAACCTTCTTCGTATGATAAAATCCTTTCAATAATCTCGTCGATTGACTGCTTAACTATTATTTCCCCACACTCCGGACAATAAGGCGTACCTGTTCTTGCGTATAAAAGCCTTAAATAGTCGTAAATTTCAGTAACCGTTCCAACGGTTGAACGCGGGTTGTTTGAAGTGGTTTTTTGGTCTATAGAAATTGCGGGAGATAATCCTTCGATACTTTCGACGTCAGGCTTTTCCATTTGACCTAAAAATTGACGTGCGTAACTAGACAAACTTTCCATATATCTTCTTTGCCCTTCAGCAAAAATCGTATCGAACGCAAGTGTAGATTTTCCGCTACCGGAAAGACCTGTAAACACTACGAGTTTATCTCTTGGAATAGTTACGTTAATATCTTTTAGATTATTTTGTTTTGCTCCTTTTATTACTATTTTATCTATCATTTTAAAACCTTAATTTCTTTTTTAACGCCGAAATCGTATCCCTAATTTCTATACATTTTTCAAAATCCAAGTTTTTCGACGCAATTTTCATAAGCGCCTTTAACTTTTCAATTTCTTCAGGAATATCTTTTACTTTAATATCTTTAGTCCTATCAATCTTTTTGGTTATTTCTAAAGTATTTTTAATATCTTTAATGATTGTTTTAGGCGTAATATTGTGCTTTTTATTGTATTCGCTTTGAATTTCACGGCGACGATTAGTTTCATCAATCGCCCTTTTCATACTGCCCGTTATAACGTCAGCATACATTATAACCCTACCTTCAGAATTACGTGCAGTTCTACCTATAGTTTGAATAAGAGACGTATCACTTCTTAAAAAACCTTCCTTATCGGCGTCTAGTATAGCAACTAGTTTTACTTCGGGAATATCTAAACCTTCCCTTAAAAGATTGATGCCGACTAAAACGTCAATATCCCCACGGCGAAGTTCGTCAATTATATCAATTCTCTCTAAAGTATCGATATCGCTATGCATATATCGAGTTTTAATTCGCCTATCCTTTAAAAATTCCGTAAGGCTTTCCGCCATTTTTTTGGTTAAAGTAGTTATAAGTACTCTGCCTTGACTTTTAATAACCTTATAAATCTCGCCTTCTAAATCATCAATTTGCCCTAAAGTTTTTCTAACTTCAACGGGTGGGTCGATAAGCCCCGTAGGCCTAATTATTTGCTCGGCAAAATTATCTGCTATAGACTTTTCATACGGACCTGGAGTTGCCGAAACGAATATCACCTGATTAATTCTTTCTTCAAACTCTTCGAATTTTAAAGGTCTATTATCAAAAGCGGATTTTAATCTAAATCCATAATCTACAAGGTTGGTTTTTCTTGCCCTATCGCCGTTATACATAGCGTGAAGTTGAGGAATAGTCATATGGCTTTCATCGATAAAAAGCAAGAAATTTTTAGGAAAATAATCAAGAAGCGTAAAAGGTGGCTCGCCTGGAACTCTCCCATCGAAATACCTACTGTAGTTTTCAACGCCACTACAATAACCTATTTCGCCCATCATTTCAATATCATAATCCGTTCTTTGTTTTAAGCGCTGTGCTTCTAAAAGTTTGCCGTTTTCTTCAAAATGCCTAACTTCGTCGGATAAGTCTTTCGTTATCATTGTTAAAGCGTTTTTCATAACGTCGCTTCCAACGGCATAGTGGCTTGCAGGAAAAATAACGGCGTGTTTAAGTTCACTAATAGATTCGCCTGTTAAAAAGTTGATTTCAGTAATTTTATCAATAACGTCCCCAAAAAATTCAACGCGCACTGCAATTTCAGTATTTGACGCTGGGAATATATCAACTATATCACCCCTAACTCTAAAGGAACTACGCTGAAAGTCAACGTCTCTACGCTCGTATTGAATAGAAACGAGTTTGCGCATAAGTTCATCTCTATCCATTTCCATATCGGGGCGTAGCGAAACGGCTAAGCGATAATATTCTTCTGGAGCGCCAAGCCCGTAAATACAACTAACCGATGCAACTACTAAAACGTCATCCCTTTCGCCTAAAGAACTAGTAGCGCTGTGGCGAAGTTTATCAATTTCATCGTTTATTGATAAATCTTTTTCAATATAAGTATCGGTTTGCGGGAGATAAGATTCAGGCTGATAATAATCGTAATAACTAACGAAGTATTCAACGGCATTTTCGGGGAAAAACTCTCTAAATTCGTTACAAAGTTGAGCAGCGAGAGTTTTGTTATGCGCAATAACGAGAGTTGGCCTTTGAACTTTTTCTATAACGTTAGCCATAGTAAAAGTCTTACCGCTACCCGTTACCCCTACTAAAACTTGAGCGCGAAGCCCGTCTAAAACGCCTTCGGTCAACGACTTAATCGCTTCGGGTTGGTCGCCTGTTGGAAAATATTTGCTATGAAGTTTAAAAGATTTATTTTTTAGTTTTTGCACAGCAAACTCTCCCTATTTTAGCCTATTATCATTTTAACATACTTTAAAAATAAAATAAACGATTTTATTAAAATTTATATAAATTTTTATAAAAAGCATTAAAAACGATACAATTAAGTAAAAATTGCAATTAATATTCTACCAACTATAAAAGAAACGAGCGCACCTAGCATTGCAAGAAGTATTTTGTTTTTTATATTGTTAAATTCCTTTTTCTTCTCTTCTTTAAAATTTTTACCACGCTTAAGTAACGTAATGCAATAAAATTTTTCATCCTTTTTACTAGATAACAATAAGTCGATATAGTCGCTAGCGCATAGACGATTTAAAATTTCTTCAACGTTGTTAGAATTAACTAATTTTTCATTGCCTACGAACGCAACTATACTCTCTTTAGAAATTAAACAAGACTCTTCTTTAAACGCGTTATCGTTAATTACTTTTAAAACGCTTTCATCACTTCTTTTTAGCATTTAAACACCTATCAAAAACCTAATTACAAAAAATAAAACGTTACCTAAAAACCCACCTAAAAATCCACCGAAAAAACTTAAACCTAAATAACTTTTGCCACTTTCAATAGAATTATTTTCGTTGAAATTGTCTAAATAAACCGTACCTTTAGGCGTTGACTTTACGCAGACTTTTTCGCCGTCGTTATACTTAACGCTTATAAAGCCGTAATTTTTAAGCAAAACTAATATTTCTAACGCTTTTTTGCCGTCGATATTATAAAAAGACGGAAATTCCTTTGCAATTACCTCTACGTCTTCAACAAAATAACCGTTTAAAGAATTTCTATTTATAAAATTCAATAAAAAAACACATTCGCTACTTAACATAATTTAGTATAAGTATGCTTATTTTAAATGAAATTTAAACAAATAAAAAAACTACGAATTTCGTAGTTTTTACTTTGCTATTTTTTTATATAAAAATTTTCTAAATTTAACCCGTCTAAAATAAGTTTCAGTTTCTTTAAACGGAATACTATTTTCACTTAAAATTCCAAGTTTAAGCCAAGATAAAACTCTACCTTCCCCTGCGTTATATGCACATATTATCTCATACTCATTTTTAAATTTACCTTTTAAGTAAGATAAATAATAAACGCCGAATTCTATTGAAGTTTTATAATCTAAAAGATTATATTCTCTAGTAAATTTGAGTTTTTCAGCAATAAAACTTGCAGTTTCAGGCATTATTTGCATAATTCCTATTGCGCCTTTACTTGACACGGCGCTTTCATTATAATTGCTTTCAGTTTTTATAATTGCATATACTAAATGCTTGTCAACACCGTATATTTTACAGTAATATTCAATTTCAGTTTTATATTTTTTATAGCCGTTTACGTTAAAAAATATGAGCGCTATAAATCCTAAAATTAATAGCGCTAAACTCGTTAAAATAATTCTTTTTTTAATCATTAACAATATTATCTATAACCGCCTTAACTTTTTTAGTAAGTTCTTCTAAACTTTTATCATTACTAATTAAAGTATGCGCATTACTTTTAATATTTTCATAATTTACTTGATTTTTTATTCTTAGTAGTATTTCATCTTTAGTAAGACCATCTCTTAAAGCAACGGAAGACACTCTATCATCTAAATTTCTAGTAACAATAATTACTTTATCATATAAACTCTCGAAGTTGCTTTCAAATAGAAGTGGCACTTCGTTAAATACAACCCCACCCTTTTCTTTACTTAATTTAATAAGTTCGTTCATAACTTCTGGGTGAGTTATTGAGTTTAATTTTTCAAGCGCTTTTTTATCGTTAAAAACTCTAGACGATATTAAGTTTTTATCAAACTTAAAATTATCCGACTCAATTCCTAATCCGTCGTAAATTTTTTTTACGAAAGACTCGTCTTTTATTAAATTTTTATACACTTCGTCTGCACTAAAAACGGGGTAGCCTAAATCTTTAATTATTTTAGAAACGGTTGATTTACCACTTCCAATACCACCCGTTATGGCAATTAATTTACTCGTCATTTTGCATCAAACCAAGATTTTCCAACACTCGCTTCCACGGTAAGTGGAACTAATAGTTTAACGGCGTTTTCCATTTCCTTAACTAAAATTTCTCGTGCTTTTTCACTTTCGCTTATTGGCGCGTCGATAATAAGTTCGTCGTGCACTTGCAAAATAAGATATGAATTAGGGCACTCTTCCTTTAAACGCTTAAAAACGTTAACCATAGCAATTTTAATAATATCTGCACTGCTTCCTTGAAGAGGCATATTCATAGCCGCACGCTCGCCAAAACTACGCAAATTATAGTTTGGCGAATTTATTTCTTTTATAACTCTTTTTCTTCCTAAAATCGTAGTAACGTAGCCGTTTTTCCTACAAAACTCTACGTTTTTGTTCATATATTCTTTCACGCTAGCATACGTTTCAAAATACTTTTTAATGTATTCACTTGCAGTTTTAGGTGAAATTTTTAAATTTTTAGCAAGCCCGTACTCGCTAATTCCGTAAATTATGCCAAAGTTTACTGCTTTAGCATTTCTACGCATAGTTGACGTTACTTCATCTATCGGAACGGAAAATACTTGACTTGCCGTTACCGAGTGAATATCACGCCCTTCCTTGTATGCGTTTATAAGGTCGGAAGAATTACTAAAATGCGCAAGAAGTCTTAACTCTATTTGAGAATAATCGGCATCGATAAGCACCCTATCTTCACTTCTTGCAATAAATAGTTTTCTAAGTTCCTTACCTTCTTCATCGCGAACGGGAATATTTTGTAAATTAGGCTCTTTAGATGAAAGCCTACCCGTTTGCGTAAGCGTTTGATTAAAACAAGTGTGAATAAGTCCGGTCTTTTTATCTATAAGTGGGCGCATACCTTCAATATAAGTAGAATAAAGTTTAGAAACCGTTCTATACCTTAATATTTCGGGAATTATCGGGTGTTCGTTCACAATCTCTTCAAGTGCTTCAGCATTAGTCGAATACCCACCGTTTTTATTCTTTTTACCGTGCCTAAGCCCTAGTTTTTCAAATAAAATATAGGATAGTTGTTTCGGACTGTTTACGTTAAAAGATTCGCCGGCAAGTTCCGTTATTTTATTTTGTAAACTATCTATTTGAGTTTTATAATCGTTACCCACTTTATCTAAAGCAATTAAATCAATTTTAAAGCCGTTTCGCTCCATTTCCGTTAACACTTTAGAAAGTGGAAGTTCAACGCTATAATAAAGGTCTAACATGCCTTGCTCTTTAATTTCTTTTAAAAATCTCGTGTTTAATCTTGAAAGAGAGTAAGCAGGAGTTTTTACGCTCTCGTTAAAATAATAAAGCGCTTCTTCTAAAGTTTCTTCCCTTCCCGAAAACTCTACTAGATACCTTTCTATATCAACGTCTTCAACGCTCGCTAATATTTCTATGCCGTACTCGTATAAAATATCTGCAGTTTTTTTGCGAGAATAAAGTATAATGGTTTTTGTTTCGTCTTCAAAAATAGGCTTTAATAATTTTAAGGCTTCGTCGTACTCGAATCCGTCGTCAAAGAAAGTTTCTTTTATCTTTAATTGATACTCGACTTCATCGCCTAAATAAATATTAATATTTTTTAAAATAGAAATAGCAACTTCGCTTTTTATATCTAATAAGTCAAATTCCTCTTTAGATTTAATTTCTTTTATTTCTATTTCTTTACTTTCTACAATTTCTTCTTCGTTACTATCAAAAAGTTCTTTTCTCTTTAAAAAACCCCTAAATTCAAGGTCGGTAAACACCCTTTTAGTGAGTTCGTTAAAAGGAAAGGGAAAAGTTGTATTTTCAATCACGATAGGAATATCAACTTGAGTGTCGATAGTTGCTAATTTTTTACTTAAAAAAGCACTTTCTTTGCCGTTTACTATCTTTTCTAAAGTTTTACCTTTAAAGTCTTGTAAGTTATTATAAATTTCTTCAACCGAGCCGTAAGTTTGAATTAAAGTGTGAGCAGTTTTTTCGCCAACACCAGGGATACCCGGAATATTATCAGAACTATCACCCATTAAACCTTTAAGGTCTATAACTTGACTAGGATTAATGCCGATTTTTTCTTTAAAATTAGCGTTATTTAAAATATCAATATCCGATATTCCACGCCTTGTAAAATAAACGGAAGTAGTTTCATCAACGAGTTGAAAACTATCTTTATCGCCCGTGATTATTACCGTTTCTTCTTTATAGCGTTTAGAAAGCGTACCTATAATATCGTCAGCCTCAAAACCGGGCTTATCGTAAATAGTTATTCCCATAACCTTTAAAACTTCTTTAAGAAGTGGAATTTGCGGGCGCAAATCTTCAGGCATAGGCTTTCTCGTACCTTTATATTCGGTATACATTGCATGGCGGAAAGTAGGTTCTTTTCTATCAAACGCAACGATTAAATATTTTGGATTTATATCCCCTATAATTTTAATGAGCATATTAATAAAACCAAATACTGCGTTGGTTGGTTGACCTTTACTATCAGTAAGTGGTGGAGTTGCGTAAAACGCTCTATTTATAACGCTGTTTCCGTCAATAAGTACAAGTTTATTCATAAAATACCTTATTTAAAAGTAAAATTTGATTGCAATTTTTTTAATACTGTGTTATGATTATTTTGTTGAAAATCATATACATATAAAGTATATCACAAATCGCAAAAAAATCAACATAAATTTTTAATATATGCCGGAGTGGTGGAATGGCAGACGCGATGGACTCAAAATCCATTATGGGCGACCATGTGTGGGTTCAAGTCCCACCTTCGGCACCAAAAAATACCAAGTCGTTTGACTTGGTATTTTTTATTATATATGGTGAATTATACTATTAAGTGCAACAGTATAAAAAGAAAGACAGTTCATATAAATCTATGGTAAAATAGTTTCGTCCAAAAACAATAACCAAGGAGAAAAATATGAACTGCTACAATCATTTTACCATAGAAGAACGTT
>JAZUMP010000040.1:0-10725 GCA_045603725.1 Christensenellaceae bacterium | reverse complement strand
ACTTTCAAGGCGTTTTTTACGTCTAACACGGTTAATGTGCCTTTCAAAATCGCCGTTAGCAATAAGTTCGGCAAGAACGTACTGAATATACGTTGGAACAGTGCAAGAATAAAAACCAAGTTTATTTTCAAAAATCTTAACAAGTTTTAATGGTAATACCATATATCCAACTCTAAGAGCTGAAGAAATAGTTTTAGAAAAGGTGTTTAGGTAAATTACGTTATCTAACTTTGTCGTGGCAAAAAGAGTCTCTTCGGGCTTTTTAGATATTGAAAATTCCGATTCAAAATCATCTTCAATTATATATTTATTATCGTTAGCCCAAGATAAGTATTCGTGCTTTTTAGAAGCGTTTGCTGAAACACCGCTAGGGAAACTTCTATAAGGCGAAACGTGTAAAATATTGGCATCGCAAGACCATAGCATTGAACTTTCAATACCGTCGCTACCAAGTTTTAATTTAACGTAGTTTACTTCTAAAGACTTGTAAACTTGTTCTATTTGCTTGTATGAAGGGCTTTCAATCGCGATTTTACTGTTATGACCAAAAAGAGTCGAAATAAGGTAATACAAGTATTCAGAACCTGCTCCAATAATGATTTGTTCGGGCTTAGCGTGTATTCCACGGCTTCTAGCAAGATATAAGCTGATATTTTTTCTTAGTTCATAGCAACCTAAATTAGGGGAGCGCTCTAATATATCTTCTTCAAAATCGTTTATTACTTTTCGCATTGCTTTTGCTATTGAGTGAAAAGGAAAACTATAAACGTTAGTAGAATTTTTACCGTTAAAATTTGCTTTACGAACGTGCTCTAATTTAGCAAACGAAGCAAAGCCAACGTTTGGTTGAAAAATTACGTAATACCCACTCCGTTCTTTGGGCTCGATATAACCTTCTTGAATTAATAGGTCGTAAGCGTGTTCTACGGTAATGGCGCTTAATCCGGTTTCTAAACAAGTAGTTCTTTTTGACGGCATTTTACTCTTATACGGATAAACGCCTTTAACGATATCGTCTCTAAAATATTGATAAAGTTGTAAATATAGGGGAATACTGCTTTTTTCGTCAATAATATATTTCATCTGGTACTATAAAAAACTCCTATTCTGATTATTTTAATATAACCAAAATTATTATATAATAAGTCTATAATAAAAGTCAACAACACAACTATTAATTTTAAGAGGTAAATATTATGAACTATAAACGTATTTTAACAATACAAGATATTTCTTGCGTAGGGCAATGTTCGTTAACAGTTGCACTTCCAATACTTTCTGCTTGTGGGCTTGAAACGGCAATTTTACCATCTGCCGTACTATCTACTCATACAGCAGGATTCAAAGGCTTTACTTTTAGAGATTTAGCAGACGATATGCCAAGTATTTTAAATCACTGGGTTTCAGAAAATATTACGTTTGACGCTATATATACGGGATATTTAGGCAGTGTTAGTCAAGTTGACTACGTGTTAGATATAGTTTCTAAAACGTTAAAGAAAGGCGGAAAGTTTTATGTAGACCCCGCAATGGCTGATAACGGCAAACTTTATTCTATTTTTGATGACGAATACGTTAAGGCAATGGCAAAACTTTGTAGTAACGCTGATTATATTATTCCAAATATAACCGAAGCGTGCTTTTTAACAGGAGTTGAGTACAAAGAAGTTTACGATAAAGCATACGTTGATAATTTAATTGATAAATTGCAAAAAATAGGTTGTAAAAACGTTATTTTAACGGGAGTTTCGTATGAAGATGGAAAAACGGGCGTAGTAGCGAATGAAAACGGTAAATATTACTATTACGAGCACGAAAAACTTCCTAACAGTTGCCACGGCACGGGCGATATATATTCTTCGGCTTTCGTTGGTGCGTACGAGAACGGTAAGTCGGTTAACGAAGCGATTAAGATTGCCGCTGATTATACGGTTGATGCAATAAGGTTAACAAAAGAAGATAAAGACCATTGGTACGGTGCGAAGTTTGAGCCTGCACTTAAAAATTTAATAGAATATTTAAAATAGAAAACGTTGTTTAAACGTAAAGGCTTGCTAAAATTTAGCAAGCCTTTAAAATTATTTGTTTTTCTTTTTGTTAACTAATTTAACTATGAGTTTTGAAATTTCTGCAAATGGAATAATTGAAACTGCAAGAGCCATAGCGATAGCAAATTCAGTTAAACTAATTTGAGTAAATTCAAACATATTTCTAAGGAACGGAATATAAATTACAGAAATAGTAAGTAATAACGATACTACAAACGCGCCCCAAAGCCACATATTTTGTTTTTTAACAGTAAATATTGAGTGGTTAATAGAGCGGGCGTTAAGAGAGTGGAAACTCTCCGTCATTGAAAGTGTTAAGAACGCCATTGTCATACCGTCGTTAGCAATTTCGCCTGCATCGTGGAATACCCATTCCCAAGTACCCGTTTCAATATAATGACCGATTAAGAAAGACATAAGAGTTATAAAGCCGATAAATACGCCTTGAATAACTACGTTTACGCCAACACCACCAGCGAATATGCTTTCTTCAGGCTTACGTGGTTTACGCTTCATAATATCGTCTTCTGCTTGTTCCATACCAAGTGCAAGGGCAGGGAAAGTATCGGTTATAAGATTAATCCAAAGAAGGTGCATTGGTTTTAAAAGTGTAAAGCCAAGTATCGTTGCAAGGAACATTGAAACTACTTCAGCAAGGTTACTTGAAAGTAAGAATTGTATTGCTTTACGAATGTTTTCGTAAATTCTTCTACCTTCGCCAACTGCTTCAACGATTGTTGCAAAGTTATCGTCTTGAAGTACCATATCGGCAGCACCCTTAGTAACGTCCGTACCCGTAATACCCATACCAATACCGATATCGGCAGACTTAATACTTGGAGCGTCGTTAACGCCGTCGCCCGTCATTGCGGTTATATAGTTTAACTTTTTAAAGGTTGTAACGATTTTAACTTTGTGTTCCGGTTGAACGCGGGCAAAAACTGAAATGTTTTTAAGTTTTTCAAGTAATTCTTCTTCAGTTAAATCGTCAAGTTCAGCACCGGTCATCGCTTGAGAAGCGTCGCTAATAATTCCAAGTTCTTTAGCAATAGCAACGGCTGTATCTTTATGGTCGCCCGTTATCATAACGGTTCTAATACCTGCTTCTTTACATTTAGCAATAGCAGGGCCTACTTCAGGTCTAACCGGGTCAATCATACCTGTTAAGCCGATAAACACAAGGTCGTTTTCAATCTCAGAAGGGTCGTCAAAACTAGGGCAGGTATCGTAAACCTTTTCAGCGGCTGCAAGTACGCGAAGTGCCTTTTCAGCCATATTTTTGTTGGCTTTTAAGATTTCTTCACGCTTAGCGTCAGTCATTTCAACGTATTTTCCGTTTTCAAGGTAGAATGAACAACGTTTTAAAATTTCGTCAGGTGCGCCTTTAGTGAATTGAACTACTTTACCGTCGTAAGAGTGGAGTGTACTCATCATCTTACGCATACTGTCAAACGGTGCCTCGGCTACTCTTGGGTGATTTAAGTCAATTTCGTTTTTGTTTAAACCTTGAGTATAAGCGTAGTTAACTAGAGCGCATTCAGTAGGTTCGCCTTTAGCAGTTAACGTATCTTTATCTAATACGGCATCACAACATTGCATCATTGCAGTTGCAAGGCGACTTGTGTCAGTTGTAAAACTTTCAACTACTGTCATCTTATTTTGTGTAAGCGTACCCGTTTTATCTGAACAAATAATTTGCGTACAACCAAGTGTTTCAACGGCAGTAAGCCTTTTAACAACTGCACGGTTTTTAGCCATTTTAGTCATGCCGATAGAAAGTACAATAGTAACTACCGTTGCCAAACCTTCAGGAATTGCCGCAACTGCAAGGGAAACTGCAGAAATGAAACTATCTAATATTGTATCAAAAGTTATACCTATTTCTAAATCAAGAATAATTTTGAAAATAAAAATAAATACGCAAATACCTAAAACTAAGTAACTTAAAATTGTAGAAAGTGAGTTGAGTTTCTTTTGAAGTGGAGTAACTTCCGCTTCAGTTTTTGCTAAAACGTCAGCAATTTTACCCATTTCAGTTTGCATACCAACTGCAGTAACGACGGCTTTTGCTCTTCCGTAAACAACCGTGCTACCCATATAGAGCATATTTTTTCTATCGCCTAATGTAATATCTTTATTTTCACCTAAAGTTAAAGTTTCAGCAGTTTTATTTACGGGAACGCTTTCACCAGTAAGTGCCGCTTCTTCCGCTTTAACTGACGCGCATTCTATAATACGGCAGTCAGCAGGTACAGAGTCGCCCGCTTCTAATATAACGATATCGCCAACTACTATATCTTCGTTTTTAATGGCTTCAAGTTTACCGTCACGCAAAACTTTACAAGTTGAAGCAGTCATTTCTTTTAGCGCTTCTATCGCTTGTTCGGCTTTACCTTCTTGAATAACGCCGAGAATAGCGTTAAGTAAAACTACGCCAACGATAATGAAAAATTCGGCAAAAGATTCGTTATGACCGTTCATGCGTTCAAAAATAACTGTTACAAGGTTAATTGCAGCGGCTATTAATAAAACGATTATCATAGGGTTTACGAGTTGAGAGATAAATCTTTCAAGCACCGTAACTTTTTTGCCTTCTGCAAGTTTATTTTTGCCGTTTTGTTCTAAAAGGGCTTGCGCTTGTTCGTTGCTAAAGCCGTTTTCTGAAGAATTAAGTTCTTTTAAAACTTCTTGAGCATCAAGCAAATAATGTTTCATGTTTACCTTCCTTTTATATTTTTATATATTGTTATATATTTATTATAAATAACTTGAAAAATATTATAATAGATTAAAAATAATTTGTAAAGACTTTTACCATATTTTTCTAAACTAAGAATAACTAAATGGGACACTATTGTTAGGCAAGTCAATGTAATCCGAAACTCGCCTTAAAGAACGTATATTTAAGTATCTTACGACAAATACTCACTCGTTGTATGTAGAATACAACTTCGGTCGTATTTATCAAAATCTACTCAAATCTCCGCCTTTAAGGTGTGAAACAATTTTGAGTTAGAAAATTTTGATTTAGTCGAGGCAAAGCCCGACGGCAATAGTTTGGACTATTGCCTAGGGATTTAACAAAGAATAAATAGGAATTTGCAAGTCAAAATCAAGATTCGGATTACATTGACTTGCCTAGATTGACCGCAATATATTATTTAATATGATTTTTTTGAATTTTATTTTGAAATAAGTAAAAAACACTTGTAAAAATTATTAGTAATAGTGTATAATAATAAAGCATTAAATATTTGCTGGTGTGGCTCAGTCGGTAGAGCAGCTGATTCGTAATCAGCAGGTCGCAGGTTCAAGTCCAGTCACCAGCTCCAAACTAAACGGTAGGTAAATTCCTATCGTTTTTTTAATGATTACGAATTAAATTTTGCTAACGCAAAACAGTTGATTCGTAAGTTGCCGTAAACGGCAAGAATCTCGCTACGCTCGGTTTCAGCAGGTCGCAGGTTCAAGTCCCGTCACCAGCTCCAAAATTAGACCGATTAATTCGGTCTTTTTTTATGCTTAAAAAGTAAAAATAAGGGTAAAATATAATTTATAAGCAAGGATAAATAATAATACAAAAAAAATTTTTTTGCAACTTGTCAAAAACTATTGACAAATAAGTTATATAGTTGTACAATAAGGTTGAAAATTAGCAATCAAATCTAAAGAGTGCTAACACTCTAAAAAGGAGTTTGCCAATATGGAACTATCCGAAAGGAAAAAGAAAATTCTTCAAATCGTAGTTGACGATTATATTGATACGGCAGTGCCTGTTTCATCAAAAGGCATATCTGAAAAGTATATGTCAAATATAAGTTCAGCAACTATACGTTCGGAACTTGCTGGGCTTGAAGAACTTGGATACTTAACACAACTCCACACTTCTTCGGGTAGAATTCCGTCAAACGAAGCGTATAAACTTTACGTTTCGGAACTTATGACGAAGAAAAAACTTTCATCTAAAGAACTAAATTATATAAAGAACATATTTCTTGAAAAGGCAGACAATATTGAAAACGTATTCAAAAGCGCTGTAAAAGTAATAAGCGAACTTACCGATTATACTTCGCTTGCCGTTTCATCGAAGGAAGATACGGATAAGTTAAGAGATATTAAATTCTATCGTTTTAAGCCTGAAACCGCACTAGTTTTAATAGTTACCGATTATAAACTTTTAAAAGATAATTATATTACGATTCCAAAGGAAATGACAAACGAGCAACTTGAAGAAGCTAATGCTTTTATAAATAGATTGTTTGCAAACAAAACCTTTAATGAAATTTGCTCTATGGAAGTGGATTTTAACGAAGAGTTTTCGGGTTATAAATCAATATTCGTAAACGTAATAGAAGCGCTAAAAGTGTATTTTTCAAGTTCTGAAAACGACGTTGTTATGGAAGGCGAAGATAAAATTTTACGTCATCAGGAATATGCAAACGTTGAAAAAATAAAAGAATTTTTATCGGTTGTTACTAAAAAAGACAAAATTCTTAATTTACTTACGGAAGACAACAAAGATATAAAAATAAATATAAAAATAGGCGAAGAAGGATATGACGATATTCCAAAGGACTGTTCAGTGGTATCGGCAACGTACACTGCTAACGGAAAAAAACTTGGAACTTACGGCGTAATCGGGCCTTCTAGAATGGATTATCAAAAGGTAGTAGCAGTTTTAGAAAACGTAGGTGCGATTATAGAAACAATTCTTCATAAAGACAAGTAAAAGGAGACGTAATGGAAAAGGAAAACAAGGAAGTAAAAACCGAAGAAGTTAACGAAACTACTTTTGACGTTGATAAACTTACTGATAAAGAAAGAAAAAAAATGCTTAAAAGCCTAATTAAAGAAAATGAAGAAATAAACGCTAGCTTAGAAAAGGCTGAAACTGAAGCAAAAAACAATAAAGAAAGTTGGTATAGAACCGCCGCAGATTTTGAAAATTTTAAAAAGCGTAATCAAGAAACTCGAATTAACGCTTATCGCGACGGTAAAATAGATATAATAACTAAATTATTAGTTATTGGGGATAGTTTAGATAGGGCTTTATCAATGCAACTTGACGATAAAACTAAAGCGGGCATTGAACTTACGGCAAGGCAGTTTTTAGAAACTTTAGAGTCCGAAGGCGTAACGCCGATAAATCCCGTAGGCGAAGTGTTCGACCCTAATACTAGTGAAGCGATTATGTCTTTGCCAAAAGAAGAAGGGGAAATCGAAGGCACGGTTAAACAAGTATTTTTAAAGGGCTACAAAATGGGTGATAGAGTAATAAGATACGCTCAAGTAGTAGTCGTTGGTAATTAATATAAATAGAAAAGGAGATTTATTATGAGTAAAATTATTGGTATAGATTTAGGTACGACAAACTCTTGCGTTGCAGTAATGGAAGGTGGCGAACCTGTTGTTATTGCAAATGCTGAAGGCGCTAGAACTACTCCATCGGTAGTAGGTTTTCAAAAAGACGGGGAAAGGCTCGTTGGTCAAGTAGCAAAAAGGCAAGCAGTAGCAAATAGTGACAGAACCGTTCTTTCTATTAAAAGGCATATGGGTTCAGATTATAAAGTTGCTATTGACGATAAAAAGTATTCTCCACAAGAAATTTCTGCTATGATTCTTGGCAAACTTAAAAAAGACGCTGAAGCATATCTTGGCGAAACTGTTAAAGACGCGGTTATCACTTGCCCGGCATACTTTAACGACGCTCAACGTCAAGCAACTAAAGACGCTGGTAAAATCGCAGGTCTTAACGTACTTCGTGTAATCAACGAACCAACTGCCGCAGCACTTGCATACGGCTTAGATAAAGACACTAAAAATCACAAAGTTATAATTTACGACCTTGGTGGTGGTACGTTTGACGTTTCTATCTTAGATATTGGCGACGGTGTTTTTGAAGTTTTAGCAACTAACGGTAACTGCTTCTTAGGTGGCGATGATTTTGATAAAGCAATTATCGACTATTTAGTTGACGACTTTAAGGCAAAAGAAGGCATTGACCTTGCTAAAGATAAAATGGCAATGCAAAGACTTAAAGAAGCGGCAGAAAAGGCTAAAATTGAACTTTCAAGTATGACTAACACTAACGTTAACTTGCCGTTCATAACTGCAGACGCTAACGGTCCTAAACACTTAGATATTACTATTACACGCCAAAAATTCAACGCGTTAACTGAAGATTTAGTAAATAAGACTATTGAACCATTAACTAAAGCAATGAACGATGCAGGTCTTTCTTATGGAGACATTGAAAAGGTTATTATGGTAGGTGGTTCTACGCGTATTCCTGCTGTCGTTGAAAGAGTTAAAGCGGTTACGGGTAAAGAACCGTTCAAAGGCATTAACCCTGACGAATGCGTTGCTATCGGCGCAGCAATTCAAGGCGGTGTATTAACGGGTGAAGTTAAAGACGTTTTACTTCTTGACGTAACTCCACTTACGCTTGGTATTGAAACTTTAGGCGGTATTTGTACTCCACTTATTGAAAGAAATACTACAATTCCTGCTAAAAAATCTCAAGTGTTCTCAACTGCACAAGATAATCAACCTGAAGTTACTATTCACGTTTTACAAGGCGAAAGAAAGTTTGCTAAAGACAATAAAACTCTTGGTCAATTTAACTTAACGGGCATTGCTCCTGCTCCACGTGGTATTCCTCAAATCGAAGTTACGTTTGATATTGACGCTAACGGTATAGTTCACGTAACTGCTAAAGATTTAGGCACTCAAAAAACTGCTGATATCACTATTACTTCTTCAACAAACCTTTCTGAAGACGAAATTAATAAAGCCGTTAAAGAAGCGCAAGAATACGAAGAAGAAGATAAGAAGAGAAAGGAAGCCGTTGATAATAGAAACGCTTTAGACGGTATGATTTTCCAAATGGAAAAGACTTTAAAAGAAAACGGAGATAAACTTCCAGAAGAAGATAAAGCAAAAATGGAAGAACTTATTAAAGACGCTAAAGTAGAACTTGAATCTAACGATAACGATAGAATTAAAGCGGCATCTGAAAAACTTTCTAATGAAGCGCAAGCAATTTTTGCAAAACTTTATCAACAAGCGGGTGGAGAAGCAGGTGCTGAGTCTACTCAAACTGACGGAGATACTGAATTCCATCAATAATAGTTTTAAAGAGTAATAAGTATAGTTTTTTATCTATCGCCGACAAAGTGTCGGCGATAGTTGAAATTATAATAGTAAGATACGGTATTTTAAAATAATATTAAAACAGGTGTAATTATGGCAAATTATTATGAGATTTTAGGCGTAAATAAGGACGCAACTCAAGATGAAATTAAATCTCAATATAGAAAACTAGTTAAGAAGTATCATCCCGATTTACATCCTAACGACCCTGAATGTGCTAATAAATTTAAAGAAATTAACGAGGCAAACGAAGTTTTATCGGACCCTCAAAAAAGGCGCCAATACGACTACGAACAAGAACACCCCAATATGGGAGGTTTTAATTTCGGTGGAGACGGTGGCTTTGGTGGATTCGGAGGCTTTGGCGATATTTTCGGCGATATATTCAGCCAATTTACGGGTGGTTCGCAAAGGTCTGAAAGAAATACTAAAGGTCAAGATATAACTTTAGAAGTAGAACTCTCTTTTCTTGATGCTGCTAAAGGTTGTAAGCGTGATATAACATATAATAGAAAAGAGCCTTGTAAGGATTGTAAAGGTACGGGCGCAAAAAACGGCACGGCTTATTCAACTTGTCAAAACTGTAAAGGTAGTGGTCAAGTTCAATATATGTCGGGTGGCGGAATTTTTAGGTCAATTAACGTGAAAGTATGCCCGGAATGTAGTGGAACGGGTAAAAAGATTACCGAAAAATGTACGTCTTGTCAAGGTCGTGGATATAACAAGAAAAATACTAACGTTTCACTTGAAATACCTGCAGGTGCAGATACTAATTCTTATATAAAGAAACGTGGGTTTGGCGACGCTTCTACTTTAGGTGGAGAAGCGGGCGATTTAATCGTAGTTTTCAAAGTTTTACCACATAAGATTTTTAAAAGAAAAAATTACGACTTATATATTGAACTTCCAATATCGTATAAAACTGCAGTTCTTGGTGGCAAGGTTAAAATTCCAACACTTGATAATGCTGAAGAATTAAATATTCCAGAATGCACTCAAAATGGAAAGACTTTTATCGTTAGGGGAAAAGGTATAAAATCTAGACTTGGAACAGGCGATTTATACGTAACCGTAGTTATAGAAATTCCACAAAAACTATCACGCCAAGAAAAAGCGCAACTTGAAAAGTTTGACGACAGTATTGAACTTAAACAATACGATAAGATTAAAAAATTCGATAACGACATGCGTTCCTTATACGGTGTAGATTATAGAAAATAAAAAATTTTGGCGCAACCTAATTAGTTGTGCCAATTTTTTTATAAAATTAAGCATATAATAAATAAGAATAAAAAATTTTAAAACTAATTTTGTAAAATTTATTAAAAACAGTTGATTTTTATTTTTGTATTTGGTATATTATATAGGCACGAAATAAATTTTTTGGGAGTTTAGCTCAGTTGGGAGAGCATCTGCCTTACAAGCAGAGGGTCACAGGTTCGAGCCCTGTAACTCCCACCAAACGGTTGACAAACGTTAAGGCTTTTTTGAAGAAATAGTAGGGGAAGTTTTAAGCGTCAGCTAT
>JAZUMP010000039.1:0-93713 GCA_045603725.1 Christensenellaceae bacterium | reverse complement strand
TAGTAATGGCTATAACTAATTTGTTTTTACAATTACATTTGATTGATAGTTGGGGAGAATGGATAATCAATGCTATTATTGTTTTTGCTATTTCATCTATTGTTACCCTTATCTCTGCTTTATTATTTTATAATAATGATATGAAAAACACGTTCAAATTTATAAGAAGTATTTTTAGTAAATAGGCAAAGGCATTAAGGAGGAATTATGAAAATTTTAATAAACGGAGCAACGTCGGGAACAAATTTCGGAGATTACTTATTTGCTGAAATGTACCAAAAATATTTAAGTGATAAAATAGGAAAAGAAAATGTTTATTGGTATAAAAATTATTTTGCGTATTCGGATTTTTTTAAAAATCATTTAAAAAATAATAATACTTACAAATTTAAAGATATAGATGCACTAGTATATATGCCCGGAGGGTATTTTTGCGGCAAAGGAACCAAGTTAAAAAACTATTTTTACGTGTTCTGGATGTATTTTAAAATAGGATTAAAATGCATAAGAAAAAAAATACCATATATAGTTTTAGGAATGGAAGTAGGGCATTCTAAAAATAAATTTATAGAAAAAATTCAAAAAAAATTATTGTTAAACGCATCAGTGGTTTCTGTTAGAAATCAGGAATCTTACGAAGTTGCAAAAAGTTATGGTGTTAAAAATGTTATACTTACAGTAGATAACGTATTTGCTATGGAAAGTTCAATGTTTAGCTCCAAAGAAATTCCGTTAGAAATAAAGAATTACAATGGGAAGTTATTATTGGTTCATATTAATGCTGTATTAAATTCTAATAATAACATAAAAGAAAAAGTAATTCCAATTATCAATAAATTTTTACAAGAACATAATGAATATGGGGTATTAATTTCATGTGATCAATATTTTCAATCTGGCGAAACAGAAGTTAACGAAATTGCTAAATTAATAACGTGCAAAAATATATTCAAATATAATTTTTATGATCCAATCGAATTTTGTAAGGTGTTGGATTGTTGTGATTGCATTGTTACTACCAAATTGCACGTTGGCATTGTTGGGGCAAAACTTGGTAAATCCGTAGTGTCTTTTTCTGGACATGTAGAGAAAATTCAAAGATTATATAAACAAATAGGAGAAGAAGGTAGAACTACTCCGTTAGAAAAATTAACGATTGATAAAGGTATTGCTATTATGAACGAATTTCATGATAAGCCAATTACAGTCAATAAAGATATTATTGAAAAAACAAATATTAATTTTTCACTATTAGATAATTTTTTAGATTCTTTAAAAGTGTAAAATAGAGAGAAAGAGAAACATGAACTGTATAAAAATTTTTGAAAAAATTTATAAAACAGAACCACAAGGTGTGGCGTTTTGTCCGTATAGGGTATGTCCTATAGGTGCGAATATTGACCATCAATATGGCAAAGTAACGGGTTTTGCTATTGATAAAGGCATACATATTGCATATAAGCCGAAGCAAAATGGGGTTATTGAACTTAACTCGTTACAGTTCGATAAACGCGCTCAATGGCATGTTAAATCAACCCCGGAAACGAAAGAAAACGATTGGGCGGACTATTTGCGTGGGGCTACTGTTATGCTATCGCAAAAGTATTCGCTAAACGTTGGTCTTTGTGGGGTTATTGAAGGAACTTTACCTATTGGTGGGCTTTCCTCATCGGCAGCGGTAACGATAGCCTTTTTATCAGCGCTTTGTAAGGTAAATAATATTCATTTGACTGAACTTGAAATGATTTTAACTGCGCAAGCAGCAGAAAATTTATACGTTGGCGTATCGTGTGGTAAACTTGACCAGTCTTGCGAAGTTTATTCTAGAAAGAATCACCTTTTATATTTAGATAATAAAGATAATTCTTATGAATTAATTTCTAAGCCTTTAAATATGAAACCCTTTAAAATAGCAATCTTTTTTTCTGGGGTGGAACGCTCTTTGTCGGGTAGTAAATACAATATGCGTGTTGACGAGTGCAAAAGCGCAGCCTACGCTTTAAAGGCATTTAGTGGTATGGAATACGGTAAGTTTAAAGATACGAGACTTCGCGACGTGCCTAAGGAAATATTCGAAGAGTTTAAGGACAGGCTTCCCGAAAACTGGTATAAGCGCGCCAAACATTATTATGAAGAGGTTGAACGCGTAGATAAAGGTGTAATGGCGTGGAAAAACGGTGATATTGAAGAGTTCGGTCGCCTTTCTTTTGAAAGCGGAAAATCATCTATAGAAAACTACGAAACCGGTTCGGACGAACTTAAAGCTCTTTATGAAATTATGCTAAAAACTGAGGGAATTTACGGTGGTAGATTCAGTGGAGCAGGATTTAAAGGTTGTTGTATGGCACTTATTGACCCTAATTTTGCACAAAGCATTGAAGAGAAGATTTTTAGGGAATATATAAAGGTATTTCCCAACTTAAAAGAAAAATTTTCCGCGCATATTTGCGACACTGCAGATGGGGTAGATTTATGAAATGTCTAATTTTAGCGGCAGGATATGCAACAAGGCTATATCCGTTAACTAAAAACTTTCCTAAACCACTTTTAAAAGTTCAAGATAAAACTATACTTGATTGGCTTATTGACGATATAGATTCTTTAAAAGAAGTAGATGAGTATATTGTGATTACTAATCATAAATTTGCTAACCATTTTGAAATTTGGGCTAAGGCTAAAACTCAAAAAATAACCGTTATTGACGATGGTACTAATTCTAATGAAACTCGTCTTGGCGCAGTTAAAGATATTCAGTTTGCAATAGATACTCTTTCAATTGATGATGATATGATTGTTATTGCAGGGGATAATCTTCTAGATTTTTCTTTAACTAAATTTATTATATATGCTAAAGAAAAAGGCACTTCTTGCATTATGCGATATTATGAACCGTCAATTCAAAAACTTCAAAAGACTGGAGTTGCCGAAGTTGATGAAAATGGTAAGATATTGCGCTTAACCGAAAAACCAAACGAGCCAAAATCAAATTGGGCATGTCCACCATTTTATTATTATACAAAAAAAGATGCAAAACTTGTTAAAAAGGGCATTGAATCGGGTTGTGGTGTAGACGCTCCAGGTAGTTACATTGCTTGGCTTAGTACCCAAACGGTTGTACACGCTATGGAAATGCCTGGTAAACGGTATGATATAGGAAATCTTGAAAGTTACGAAAAAGTCCAAAAGGACTATAAAGGGATACGTTAAAAATAATTGTATTTAAATTGAATTTAGATACAACTGAAATTGTCAGTTCTAAAGATTTGGCAAACTTAATTAAAGAATTAATAGTCATAAGGAGAAAATTATGAATGCATTAGTAGTAGGCGGAAATAGCGGGCTTGGTCTTGCTATGGTTATAGAACTTATCAATAGGGGATATTCAAAAATTTACATAGTTGGAAAAGATTATCCCAAAGATGAAGATATTAACGAAAATATTATAGAAAAATTTAAAAACGTTTGTATATCTATAAAAGCCAACTTAATAGATTGCGACTATTCTATCTTTGATGAAATAACCGATATTAACACTTTAATTTTTACCGCAGGCTTTGGTAGAGTTGCATTATTTGAAGATTTAAAGGAAAGAGAAATAGAAAATAGTATTAAGTTAAACCAACTTAGCGCAATCAAAGTTATTAAAAAATATTATAATAAAATTAAATCTAATAACGATTTTTATTGTGCGGTTATAGGCAGTATTGCAGGGCACGTTGCATCTCCATTATTTTCCGTTTATGGCTCTTCAAAATTCGGGCTTTGTTCTTTTATAGAAAACGTTAACATTGAACTTATTGCAAGTGGCTATAATAATAGGATTTTAGACGTTTCTCCAGGCTCCTTAAAAGGAACGAGTTTTAACGGTGGAAGCAATAACGTGGAACTACTTAAAGAAACGACTTCTAATATTTATGAAAAAATGATAAACAAAGAACTTCTATATATTCCTATGTATGAAGAAGTTTATAAAAACGTTATTGAAAGGTATAAAAATAATAACGTAGAATTTGGTCTTTCTAGTTACGAATATAAAACTTCAAACAATAGAGTTTCTTCTAAGCCACAAGTAGTAGTTGGGTATTTGAGTGGAACGTTCGATTTATTCCATATAGGGCATTTAAACTTACTTGAGCGCGCAAAAGCATTATGCGATTATTTAATTGTAGGCGTTCACGAGAGTGGGGCGTGGAAAGGTAAGGAAACGTTTATTCCGTTTGAAGAAAGAAAAAGAATTGTAGGCGCGTGCAAATACGTTGATAAAGTTGTAAAGTCTTTCCCTGAAGATAGCGACGCTTACGACGCGTTTAAAATTAACAAACTATTCGTTGGCAGTGATTATAAAGGCTCTGAAAGATTTAATAGATACGAAGAATATTTTAAAGATAAAAACGTAGAAATCGTTTATTTTCCATATACGCAGGGTACAAGCAGTACTCAGTTAAGAGAAAAATTAAAATAAAGGGGTAAAATATGAGTTTGTTTAAGGATAAAACACTTTTAATAACGGGTGGAACAGGGAGTTTTGGTAACGCCGTATTAAACAGATTTTTAACTAGTGATATTGGTGAAATAAGAATTTTATCGCGCGATGAAAAGAAGCAGGACGATATGCGCCACGATTATCAAGCAAAATTTCCAGAATTTGCCGATAAAATAAAATATTATATTGGCGACGTTAGAGATATAGCAAGCATTCGCCCATCAATGGTTGGGGTAGACTATATATTTCACGCAGCCGCTTTAAAGCAAGTTCCATCTTGCGAATTTTTCCCAATAGAGGCAGTTAAAACTAACGTTTTAGGCACTGAAAACGTTTTGACGGCGGCAATAGAAGCAGGTGTTAAAAATATCGTTTGTTTATCAACCGATAAAGCCGCATACCCCGTTAACGCAATGGGAACGAGCAAGGCTATGATGGAAAAGGTTATAGTCGCTAAATCTAGAACGGTAAAACCTGAAAAGACTAAAATTTGCTGTACTAGATACGGTAACGTTATGTGTTCTAGGGGCTCTGTAATTCCTCTTTGGATTGAACAAATTAGAAACGGTAAGCCCGTAACTATAACAGACCCTACGATGACTAGATTTATAATGTCTTTAGAGGAAGCGGTAGACCTTGTGTTGTTTGCCTTTGAACACGGTGAAAATGGGGATATTTTAGTTCAAAAAGCGCCTGCTTGCACAATCGAAACGCAAGCAAAAGCAGTATTAGAACTTTTTGATAAAGAGAAAAAGAGCGAAATTAAAATTATAGGTATTCGCCATGGCGAAAAAATGTATGAAACTTTACTTACTAACGAAGAGTGTCATAACGCTATCGATATGGGTAAGTTTTATCGTGTTCCTTGTGATAAGCGTGGGCTTAATTACGATAAATACGTAAAAGACGGAGACCTTGAAAGAAATACTTTAACGGAATTTAATTCAAGTAATACCGAACTTTTAACAGTAGAGCAAACTAAACAAAAGATTGCATCTCTAACTTATATTCAAGAAGAACTTAAAAAATAGGAGAAGTTATGAAAATACTCGTAACGGGGGCTAGTGGGTTTGTTGGCAAAAATTTATGCTACGCTTTAAAAAATATTAAAGACGGGAAAGACAAAACACACCCAAATTTAAAAATTGATGAAATTTTTGAGTATGATATTGATAACACGATAGAAGAACTCGATAATTTTATAAAAAATTCTGACTTCGTTTTTAATTTAGCAGGCGTTAATCGCCCCCAAAATCAAGAAGATTTTATGAAAGGCAATTTCGGGTTTGCATCAACTTTATTAGAACTTTTAAAAAAGTATAATAATAAGTGCCCGGTTATGATTTCTTCTTCTATTCAAGCAACGTGTATAGGTAGGTACGACGGCGATTACGGTAGAAGTAAAAGAGCAGGCGAAGAATTAATGTTTAACTACTCTAAAGAAACGGGAGCAAAGGTTTTAGTATATCGTTTCCCAAATCTTTTCGGTAAATGGTGTAGGCCGAACTACAATTCTGCAGTCGCTACTTTTTGTAATAACGTAGCAAACGACCTTGCTATAACCGTAAACGATAGAGCGATAGAACTTGAACTACTTTATATTGACGATTTAGTTGACGAAATGTTACTTGCTTTAGAAGGTAACGAGCATCGTTGCGAATACGATGGTTTAAAACCCGTAGAAAATAAAAATGGCAATTACTCTTTCGTTCCAACAACGCATTTCGTAACGCTTGGCGAAATAGTAGACTTGCTAAACGAATTTAAAAATCAGCCAAATTCTTTAATTATGCCTGAAATTCCTAATAATTCGTTTGCAAAAAAACTATATTCAACTTATTTATCTTATCTTCCTAAAGAAAAGATTAGTTTTGAGCTTAAAATGAACGTTGATGATAGGGGAAGTTTTACCGAACTTATCAAAACTTTAAACTCGGGCCAAGTTTCGGTTAATATTTCTAAACCGGGCATTACTAAAGGTCAACACTGGCATAATACGAAATGGGAATTTTTTATAGTGGTTAGTGGTCGCGGACTTATTCAGCAAAGAAAAATAGGCACGAGTGAAGTATTGAATTTTGAAATTAGTGGAGATAAAATAGAAGCAGTGCATATGCTTCCAGGCTACACACACAACATTATAAATTTATCAAAGACTGAAAATTTAGTAACGGTTATGTGGGCAAACGAGCAGTTTAATCCAAGTAAGCCCGATACGTTTTTTGAGATAGTGGAGTAAAATTATGGAAATTAAACTTGATTATAGCGATGTTAAATTTAAAGATAACGGCAAATTAAAACTTTTAATAATCGTAGGCACTCGTCCCGAAATTATAAGGCTTTCTGCCGTAATAAACAAATGTAGAGATTATTTTGACTGTATTTTAGCACATACCGGTCAAAATTACGATTACAATTTAAACGGGGTATTTTTTAAAGATTTAAGACTTGACGCCCCCGAAGTTTATATGGATGCCGTTGGCGACGATTTAGGTGCAACCGTTGGCAATATTATAAACTGTTCGTATAAACTTATGGCAGAGATTAAGCCCGACGCGCTTTTGATTTTAGGCGACACAAATTCTTGTTTATCGGCAATTTCGGCAAAGAGATTGCATATTCCTATTTTCCATATGGAAGCGGGCAATCGTTGTAAAGACGAATGCTTGCCAGAAGAAACTAACAGGCGCATAGTGGATATTATTTCCGACGTTAATATGGCGTATTCTGAGCACGCAAGAAGGTATCTTGCCGACGCGGGGCTCCCTAAAGAAAGAACTTACGTTACGGGTTCTCCTATGGCAGAAGTATTGCATCAAAATTTAAAAGATATAGAAAAAAGCGATATTTTAAAAAGGCTTAATCTCGAACCGAAAAAATACATTTTACTTTCAGCACATAGAGAAGAAAATATCGATACTGAAAAGAACTTCTTATCGCTTTTTACGGCTATTAATAAAATTGCTGAAAAGTACGATATGCCAATTCTTTATTCTTGCCACCCACGCTCTAAAAAACGTTTAGAACAAAGTGGATTTAAACTTGATAAGCGCGTAATAAAACACGAGCCGTTAGGTTTCCACGATTATAACAATTTACAAATGAACGCTTTTGCAGTTATTTCCGATAGTGGCACACTTCCAGAAGAGTCTAGTTTCTTTACAAGTATTAATAAGCCTTTCCCAGCAGTTTGTATAAGAACTTCAACAGAGCGCCCTGAAGCGCTTGATAAGGCTTGCTTTATTTTAGCAGGAATAGATGAAAAATCATTACTTCAAGCGGTAGTTACGGCTGTAGAACTTAACAATAACAATCAAAACGGCTTGCCTGTTCCTGACTACGTAGACGAAAACGTATCAACCAAGGTTGTTAAAATAATTCAAAGTTATACGGGCGTTGTTGATAAAATGGTTTGGAGAAAATTCTAACTTTATGGACGTTAACGTGATTAGATTATTCGCAATAAAAATTTTAAATTGCGAGTTAAATAATATTCTTATGGAAAATGAATATAAAAAGCAACTTACAAACGAACTATTAAAAGGCGTTTATAAGTTGCTTAAATTCCATGGGCTTAATCACGTTTTATTTAATTTTGTAAAGAAAAATAAAATAGAAGTTTCTAATGAATTTATTAAAATATTAGAAAGCGATTATTTATCGACGGTTTTAAAAAGTGAAAAGATTACTTATGAAACTAATAACGTTTCGAGTGTTTTATCCGATAACGGAATAAAACACGTAATTTTAAAAGGTGAAGAAATAAGAGCCTTTTACCCAAAAGGATTTATTCGCCCAAGTGTAGACGTTGACGTTTTAGTTGAAGAAAAAAACTTATCTAAAGGGTTAAAAATTTTACGTAACGAGTTAGAAATTGTAAAAGAAGAAAGAAATTATCACGACGTAACGATTGTTTTAGATAGTGGTTTAGTTGTTGAATTACATTTTACTTTAAGTGAAAATGACGATAGGCTTGATAAAATTACTGAAAACTATTTATATAATCTAGAAAAAGTTTGCGAGTTTAAGTACAAGTTTACAAATGAATTTTTAATAGCGTATTTAATTACTCATACGGCGTATCATTTTTATAACGGTGGATGTGGTATAAAGCCTATAATAGATTTATACTTATTAAAATATAATCTCGATTATGATGAAAGTTTGGTTATTTCATATTTAGAAAAGGGCAATTTAACGCTTTTTTATAAAAAACTTTTAGAACTTGTAGAAGTTTGGTTTAAAGGCAAAGACCACACGGATACAACGTTAAAACTTGAAGAATTTATCTTAAACGGTGGAGCGTTTGGCTCTTTTAGCCAGTCTAAAAGCGTTAACGATAATAAGTTTAAGGCTTTACTTAAAAAGGTGTTTCTGCCTTATAAAACGCTAGCAAATTACTACCCCGTGTTAAAAAAGGTTTGTATTTTGTATCCCATTTTTATAGTAGTAAGGTGTTTTAAGGTACTATTTTCTAAAGAAAAACAAGATAGAGCAAAAAAGCAGATAAATACTAAAGTCCAAAACGAAAATAAAGAAAAATTAAATAGTTTATTTAAGGAATTAAACTTATAACTATATTTCACCCCTAAAGTTGTACGCTTTAGGGGTGCATTTGGTTAAATATTAGGATATTTTTGTTTTAAAAGTTCGTAAACGCAATCTGCTGATTTTTCAGCGCCAAATAAGTTATGCGCCTTTTTAGCATTTTCAATATACGGCTTTAATAGTTCTCTGTTCTCTTCAAATTCCGTTAGTTTATCAACTACTTTATGTGGGTCGAAAATATTTATTGCGCTTTTAACGTAATTAACGTAATAATCTGCGTTATGTTCTTCTATGTTAGTAGCGTTATGCGTTATGATATGAGGGACTTTAAAGAAACACGGTTCGGCAACCATACTTGCTCCACTCTTCCCACAAAAAACGTCGCTTGCGCATAAGTAGTTAAATATGTTTTGCGTAAATTTAAGTGGTACAATGGTGGTTTTGCCTTTTTTAGTAAGTAGGGAGAGTTTATTGTAAAGATTCTCGTTTTTACCACAAATTGCGAACATTGTAAATGGCAAATCTCTTTCGTAAGCAATATTACAAATTTTTTCCATTTTCCCTATACCGTAACCACCTTCGGCAAGGGTAATAACAAACGATTTTTCGTCAAGTCCTAAAATTTTACGATTTTCAACTTTATCTTGTGGAATATCAAATGCTTCACTACGAATAGCAAATGGAACGAGTTTTAAGTTATCTTTATTGTAGCGTTTAGGATACTTTTTTAATGCAAGATTATAACCGTTTTCCATAGAGCAACTCATAATATCGCATTTATATCTAAAAGGTGCGTTAAGAAGGGCATCAGGGCAGTACATAAAAGTAAGAGGTTTGCTTTCGCTATGAATAGCATAATAATTTGTTGCCCAGTGAGTTGAAACCATCAAATCGCAGTTTAAATCATCAACGTGCTTAACACCTGCGCGGTAAGCGCCTGGAATTCTATATTTCATAACGAAGTCGCTACTAATATTTACGCCTACAATATCACTTAAAATGGTGGTAGCAAAACCATACCAGTTCATTTTGTTGTGTTTAACTACTTCGTTTGATAATAGTTTAGCAAAAGCATTAAGATGAGCATCATTTGTTTCGGTAAAAAAATTAGAGCGCACTATTTCGACTTTATCGCCGTACTTTTTTTCAAAAGCATCGGCAATACTTTTTAGTGGCATAATATGCCCGAGACCAGCTTCAGTAAAAGCAAAAACGACTCTTGGTTTTTTATTCATAATTAACTCCGAAATTAAGCAGCTTCTTTTTCTGCAAATACCAAAAATAAAGTATAAATAATTGTAAAGTTTGGAACAAAATAAGTTTGGTCAACCATACTTATTCCTACAAATAAGAATAAAGCAAAAGCAAAAACAAAAATGTTTATAGTGTGGTTTTTAATAATCAATTTTACTACTTCAAATATATGGTATAAAAATAAAATAGCTCCAACAATGCCAGTGCTGCATAAAATTTGAATCGCGGTATTATGTGCTAAAAATTTAAAGACTTGGTTAACGTCAGGTCTGGTTTGCATATAAGTACTAAACCCAACGCCAAATATTGGCGATTCTTTAAACTTATCATAAATATCTGCCCAAATTTCGAATCTTCCACGGTTAGAGAAGCCCGCGGTTTTAAAAAACTCGAAAAGACCTTCTAAATTACCTGTAGCATAAACGATTATTAAAGCAAGTGTAATTAGCGCTACGTAGCAAAAGGAAATAATTCTAAACAACTTTTTGTAATTTCCTTTAAAACATAAAAATAAAGTTCCGATAGCAAAAGTAGGCAAAGAAAAAAACAACGCTCCTCTTGATAGAGTGAAGTAAACTGCGATAAGAGAAATTGCCGCTAAAATATAGTAAACGTATCCACGTTTTTCTTTATAAGACGCGTAGAATAAGAAAGGTAAAAGAATGGTTATAAATTTACCTGCTGAATTAGATATTCCGCATCCTATTATAATTTTAGCCTTCCAATCGTCATTAAGGGGTGTTCCCCAACTATATCTTAATACGTAAACGTATGCAATTTCTAAAGCCATAAGAAGTATTGCTAAAGCGGCGATTTTTGAAAAATATAACAAGTTATCTTCTTTCGAATGTGTACCCGAAGAAAAAATAATGTAGATAATAGGTTGAAGAATAATCATTAAAACCGCTACGACTAAACTGTGGAAGTCAAGCCACTTGCTAAAAACACCAGCAAGAGCATAGCAAGGGATTAAAAGTAAAAACCCAATTAAAAGTTTTTTATTTTTAAAATCAAAAAACGTTCTATATTCTTTACGAGTAATAGCCCTTATAGTAAAAGCTAAGATAACTAAAATGCCAAGTGAAAATAAAATCCATAAAGTTGTGTGGTTAGCATAGTATTCGCTATAATCATACCCTGGAGAATTTTGAGTGGATACGACGTACGGAAACATCAAAATAAAAGGTATTGCAGGTCGAAAGTCTTCACACAAAACTGTGGTTAAGAAAAAGCATAAAACGGTTATTATAAATCCGAGTATATCTAGTGCTAAACAGTGCGTTAACAGAACTACTGCGAATAAAAATGCAGGGTAGTAATATGAGTTAAAAAAACTTACTAGTTTTTTAACTGTTTGATTTTCTAAAATTTTGTTTAACATAAACGCTCCGTTTAGAATTAACTACGAAATTTGTTTGGGACTATGCTAAAAATAATATCAGTTACTTTTTGTTCGTTTTGCTCAGTCGTGCTAGCAAAAAGTTCTTCTAATTTATTATTAAAAGATAAAACGTCAATATCTTCCATTTTATTAACGAGAATGCCGTTATGTAAAGTAGTGTCAACCGATTCGGAATCATATCTTAATTCTTCAAACATTTTTTCGCCCGGCCTAAGTCCTGTAATTTTAATTTCAATATCCTTCTCAGGTTCTAAACCACAAAGGCGAATAAGGTCGCACGCTAAATCGTAAATATAAACGGGTTCGCCCATATCAAGCACGAATATTTCTCCGTTATTAGCAAAAGCACCTGTTTGAAGAACAAGTTTTACGGCTTCAGGAATAGACATAAAATATCTTTTAATATACCTATCAGTTAGAGTTATGGCTTCGCCGTTTTTTATTTGTTCTAAGAAAATTGGAACTACGCTACCGTTAGAACCGAGAACGTTTCCAAATCTAACGGCCGCCATATTCATTTTAGAAGTTTTACCCCTTGTTTCAATGAGCATTTCAGCAATGCGCTTAGTAGCACCCATAATACTTGAAGGGTTAACTGCTTTATCCGTAGAGATTAATACAAAGTTCTTAGTCCCCGCTTCTTCAGCGCAGTTAATTAGGTTTAACGTGCCTAAAACGTTATTTTTAACCGCTTCAGTTACGGAAATTTCCATCATTGGAACGTGCTTGTACGCCGCAGCGTGAAATACCGTTTCGGGTTTAAAATCATCAAACACCTTTTTTAATTTATTAAAATCCCTTACAGTGCCGATAATTAAAGTGTATTTAGAAGTATCGTATTTGCAAGCAAATTCTTGATTTAAAAAGAACATTCCGTTTTCGTGCTGGTCAAATATTATAAGATGTTTACAGCCAAACTCTATAACCTGCCTACAAAGTTCGCTACCTATCGAGCCAGCGCCACCGGTTACTAAAACAACCTTATCTTTAATAGATTTATTGATAAGTTCTTGGTTAACTTTAAACTCGTCGCGCCCAAGTAAAATTTCTATATTAATGTCGCTAAGCGATATTGAACTTGCGGCTATTTCTTGAGATGCGTCTGATATTTGTGGAGCAACTTTTATAGGCAACTTGTAAGAGGAGCAAGCGTTGTAAATCTTTCTAAGTTGAGATTTTGTAAGCGACATTATCGCAATAACGAAAATTTCAGGATTATACGTTTTTACAACGCTATCTATACCGTCTAATCCACAAACGATAGGAACGTCGCAAATTTTACTGCCTTGCTTATCTTTATTATCATCAATAATTGCAACAGGGAGAAATCCTTCGTGTAAATTATTAATAAATCTATCAACTAAAAGAGAACCTGTGTATCCACCACCGATAACGACTGTGCGTTTAAGCCCGTCAGTATTTTTAGTAATAGTAGTTTTAGCGTATTTAAAGTAGTTTATTATTGCAGTAAAATATCTGATAAGAGAACTAAATAAAGCACTATAAAGTAAATATAAAATAATTACGGGTATCCAGAAATTTATATCTGCAAACCACCAAATAAAAAGTTTAAAAACTATAATTACAATTGCCGATAATATAAAAGCAAATACGTATTTAACAAGGTTTAAAAGGTTGGCGTATTTCCAAATGGCTTTATAGTTTCCTGTTAATGCAAGCATAATAACGGTTACGGTTACGCAAAAAAGCGCTATTAAAAAAACGTAAGTATTATAGTTTAGAGGGAATACCGTATTGTCTTTCGTTATTCTATAAAAAATTGTAAAATGTGCCAAATAAAAGGCTAAACACGAAAAAATTACGTCGTATATAACCATTAAAAATATTCTTAGTTTAGAGTTTGATTCAAGTATGGAACGAATATTGTTTTTCATTAAATCTTTGTCCTTTTGCTTGTATAATTAGTTAGTAAAGATTTTCTATTATCTTACGTGAAAATCACTGTATATTAAATATATATACTTAGTATATATACATACAAATTAATTTTAACATTATTACATATTAAAGTCAATTATTATTATAAAAAGAACGTAATTTTATAAAAAAAGAGGCATTGCAAATTGCAATGCCTCGCGGTTTATTTAATTACTTTTGAAGGTTGGCTTCAAGTTCAGCAAGTTTAGCTTCAAGTTCTTTTGGAAGCCTATCGCCAAATTGAGCGTAGAATTCTTTAATTCCTTTAACTTCTTCAAGCCAAGTTTCTTTATCAACAGATAAAAGTTCTTCAACGACTTTAGTATCAATATCAAGACCTTCAACGTTAATGTCTTTAGCAAACGGAACGTAACCGATAGCCACTTCTTTTGCTTCAACTTCGCCTTTACATCTCTTTAAAATCCAGTCAAGAACACGGATATTATCACCAAAGCCTGGCCAAATGAAGTTGCCTTCATCATCAGTTCTAAACCAGTTAACGTTAAAGATTTTTGGTTTGTTAGTAATCTTATCGCCCATATTAATCCAGTGAGCAAAATAATCAGCCATATTGTAACCAACGAATGGACGCATAGCCATTGGGTCACGTCTAACAACGCCTACGGCACCCGTTGCAGCAGCAGTAGTTTCAGAAGCCATAATAGAGCCTACGAATACACCACTATTCCAATCTCTTGCTTCATAAACGAGTGGAGCAGTTTTCGCTCTTCTACCACCGAATACGATAGCAGTAAGTGGAACGCCTTCTGGCGCTTCAAATTCAGAAGAAATACATGGGCAGTTGATAGCAGGAGCAGTAAATCTGCTGTTTGGGTGAGCGGCTTTAACCGGCTTACCGTCAGCATCAACAGTGTCAGGAGTCCAAGGATTGCCTTTCCAGTCAATAAGATTTGCTGGTTTAACTTTACCAGGAACGTCTTTTTCCATGCCTTCCCACCAAACCGTATTATCAGTTTCGTCTAAAGCAACGTTAGTGAAGATTGCATTTTTCTTAGTAGATAATAATGCGTTAGGGTTAGAGTGCATATTCGTGCCTGGAGCAACACCGAAGAAACCGTTTTCAGGGTTGATAGCCCAAAGTCTACCATCTTTACCAACTCTAATCCAAGCGATATCGTCGCCTACACACCATACTTTATAACCTTTTTCTCTATAAAGGGCAGGAGGGATAAGCATTGCAAGGTTAGTTTTACCACAAGCAGATGGGAACGCTGCAGAAACGTAATTAATTTCGCCGTTAGGATTTTGAACGCCGAGAATAAGCATGTGTTCAGCCATCCAGCCTTCGTTCTTGCCTTGATAAGAAGCAATACGAAGAGCGAAACATTTTTTACCAAGTAAAACGTTTCCACCGTAACCTGAGTTAACTGACCAAATAGTATTGTCTTCAGGGAAGTGAAGGATATATCTCTTTTCAGCGTCAAGGTCTGCTTTAGCGTGAAGACCACGAACGAAATCGTTACTGTCACCTAAAACGTCAAGAACTTCCTTGCCGATTCTAGTCATAATTTTCATGCTTACAACTACGTAGATAGAGTCGGTAACTTCGATACCAACTTTACTAAACGTTGAGCCTACTGCACCCATTGAATAAGGAATAACGTACATTGTTCTTCCTTTCATACTGCCTTTAAAAATTTCACCAACTTTAGAATATGCTTCTTGTGGGTCCATCCAGTTATTGATTGGACCAGCATCTTCTTTGTTTTTACAACAAATGAAAGTTCTGCCTTCTACACGAGCAACGTCGTTAACGTCAGAACGGTGAAGATAACAGCCTGGAAGTTTTTCTTCATTAAGTTTAATGAGTTCACCTGTTGATAAAGCCTCTTTTCTAAGTTCTTCAAGTTGCGCTTCTTCGCCGGTTATCCAAACGATTTTGTCTGGCTGACAAAGTTCTGCACTTTTGTTTACAAACTCTAATACTTGTTTGTTATTAGTCATTTATTTGCCTCCTAAATATTTTCTACAAATTATATATAAATTTTAAATTTTAAAAATTAATATTTAATTTCCACCAATAGCATTTTATCATAATTTTTGCAACTTGTAAATAGATTTTATATATTAATTATATAAATAATTAACAATTAAACTAAAGAATAAAAAATACGCTTTTAAATTCATAATTGGTTTTTGATAAAATTCGACTTTAATGCCGATAAGTTTCTATTTTATTTAACTTTTTCATATAGATAATATAAGGTGAATAATATTTATGGTTAATTACTGTAAGAGAGTTATTATAATTAAATCAACTACTGAAAAAGTAAGTGGAAGCGCTAAACTAATTAATGAAAACGGCACTATAAAAGCAAGCGTTGAGTTAATATCAAAGAGCGTTAATTTAGACGGATATTTTTGGTGTTTAAGTGGAGATAATCACGTCGTTATAGGTGAAACTATAGACGTTTATCGCTACACTTTAGAACTAGATAGTAAGTTTACCTTTTTAAACGGAGCGTCTTTTTGCATATGTGATTTAAAAGGCAAAAAAATATTGTGTTACGGCGAATACGGCACTCCGTGTTTAAGAAAAAATACGGTTATTGAATATCTATCCACAATAAATTTTAAAGATAAAAAACCTGAAATTGAAGAAATAAAAAGCGAGTATGACGATGAACTAATCGCGACCGAAAATTATTATAATAGGGAATATGAAGAACTGTTACTTGAACAAATTGACGACGTTAAAAATAAGCATAAAGAAGAAACGTCAAAAAAAGAAACTAAAGACCAGCCTTTTTCAAATGAAAAGGGCACTTGCCGTGTCGAAAATTACGAGTACTACAAAAAAGTAGAAGATAAACTTAACGCAATATTAAAAAATCACGAAAGCGTTTTTAGTTTAAACGAGTTAATCGACGGTGGAGAGTTCGTTAAAATAAATTACGATAATAGTAGGTGTTATTTCGTTGGTAAAATTGTAAAAAACAGTAAACCAAAGTATATTTGTTATGGAATTAAGGAAAGATACGGGAATTGCCCCGAAGAGTTTATAAAAAACGCCCATTTTATTCCGGAAAGCGAATTTGATTACGAAGGTTTTGGGTATTATTTTATCTTTCAAAACGTACATACGGGGGAAATCATAGTTTAAAAATTTTCGACGTTTCAAATAAAAAATTCATAAAAAAATAAAGGATGCAAAATTGCATCCTTTAATTTTTTGCTTACGCTTCGTAAACTGAAACTTGTTTGCGGTCTTTACCGAGCCTTTCAAATCTTACAACGCCGTTTACAGTTGCAAATAATGTATCGTCTTTACCAATACCTACGCCTGTACCTGGGTAAAATTTAGTACCCCTTTGTCTAACAAGAATAGAACCTGCTAAAACTTTTTGACCGTCGCTACGTTTAATACCTAAACGCTTAGCGGCACTATCACGACCGTTTCTTGAACTACCAACACCTTTCTTATGAGCAAATAATCTAATTAAAAACATATCTTATTCCTCCTTATTTAGCAATTATTTCGTTAATTTTAACTGCTGTGAACGGTTGTCTGTGTCCTTGTTTCTTTCTCTCGTTCTTTTTTGCTTTGTACTTAAATACGATAATTTTTTTGTTCTTACCTTGTTCAAGCACTTCGCCTACTGCCTTGAATGCTTCTGCATCCTTACCTACTTTGATGCCGTTTTCATCAGATACGAGTAAAACGTTGAATTCAACGCTTGCTCCGATTTCAGCATCGAGCTTTTCAAAGTTAACAGTATCGCCAACTGCAACTTTGTATTGCTTATTACCGTTTTCGATAATTGCGTACATTTACAATGTACCTCCTAAATAATCTCGCCGAATTTTGGTGTAAAAACCGAAGGCGACCTAAGTACTTTATTAGCCTTCTTCGAGCGGTTCCTTACTATATTACAAGTTTATAAAAAATTTGTCAACTATTTAGGCATAGATTTTAAGAAGTAGTCCAAACTAAATTATATGATTAAAGGAGGGGAATAATGGTAAACGACAGCAATTTAGACGCAATTAACGAAGTTTATAAAAACGCAAGCGTTGCGCTACTTTCTATTTCAAACGTAATACCTGAAATAGTTGATACGGAACTTAAAAAAGAGATATTAGAAGAGTACGACGGCTACGAAAAAATACTCGGCGAAGTAACTAAATATATGACTGAAAAAGGTTACGAAGCAAAAGAAGTAGGAACTATGAAAAAGTTTATGATGAAGTCGGGAATTAAAATGAATACAATGGTTGACGATAGCGAATCGAACATTGCGCAAATTATGATTAAAGGAACGGTTATGGGAATAACTGAACTTTGCGAACTTATAAACAATAGTGAAACGGTTACCGATAAAAAAATTATCGAGTACGCTGAAGAACTTAAAAAACTAGAAGAATCATACGAAGAAAGATTAAAAAAATTTTTATAATAAAATTATTCTAATTTTAATCAACACGCTAAGGTCACACTTTGCGTGTTTATCATTTTATAAAAGTTGCTTTTTATTATTAAAATTGTTATAATAATAAATGTGATTTTATGATAAAAATAATGTTTGTTTGCCACGGAAATATTTGCCGAAGCCCTATGGCAGAATTTTTGTTTAAAGACCTTGTTAAAAAGGCGGGGGAGGAAAGCGAATTTATAATACAAAGCAGTGCAACTAGTTATGAAGAATTAGGTAATCCCGTACATTACGGCACCCAAAGAGTTTTAAGTAGTCTTAATATTTCTTGCAAAGGAAAGTACGCTGTAAAATTAGTTAAAGAAGACTATGATAAGTACGATTATTTTATCGGTATGGACAATAGAAACTTAGTTAATATGCTAAGAATTTTCGGGAACGATAAAAATAATAAAATAAAACTACTTTTAGATTTTACTTCTTCTCCGCGCGACGTTGCCGACCCTTGGTGGACGGGCGACTTTGAAAGCACTTTTCAAGACGTTTTAAATGGAGTTAAAGCATTTTATAAATATTTAAAAGAGAAGAAATAATTTGGCTTTTGCCGAGTTATTTCTTTTTTTATATTTAAAGTTAATACTTTAGTAGTGTATTTGATTTTTTTGTAATTTTTATTATAAATACTTTTAATTTTTACATTTCTTTAACATTTTATAAACAATTTGTTATAATAAAGGGGATATAATACTTAAAAAGGAGAGTTTAAATGATAAAAATATTCGTTGTTGAAGATGATATGGACTTAAATCGTTTTGTTTCAAGTAGCCTTCGTAACGTAGGTTATGAAGTTGTTTCGTGTTTTGACGGGCTTGAAGCGTTAGAAAAAATGGATAATGAAAAATGCGACCTTCTTTTAACCGATATAATGATGCCGAGAATGAACGGTTTTGAACTTGCCGAAAGCGTTAGAGCAACCGATAAAACCACGCCGATTATCTTTATGACGGCAAAGGACGATAAGCCATCTAAAATGCTTGGCTATAATATCGGAATTGACGAATACGTAACTAAGCCTTTTGATATAGATATATTGCTTATGACGATTAAGGCAATACTTCGCCGTGCTAAAATTGAAACGGAAAAAGAAATAACGATAGGCAACTTTTCTATGAACGTGGAAGAGCGCACGGCAACACTCGACGGCGAAGAAATATCGCTTACCGTTAGAGAGTTTGATATTTTATTTAAACTTTTATCTTACCCTAAAAAGACCTTTACTCGTTCCGCTTTGATGTCAGAGTTTTGGGATTACGATTCTTCTACTACGAGTAGAACGGTTGACGTATATATGGCGAAACTTCGTGAAAAGACGTCTCTTTGCGACGGGTTTGAAATTGCCACCGTTCACGGGCTTGGTTATAAAGTGGTGTTAAAATGAAAAAGAAAAAAACTACTTCCGCAGGGTTTACTTGGATAGGTGCAATTTCGTTTTTTATTCTTATAGCCGTTATTATGCAAATGGCAATACTTATTTACGACTATATTAGAGAAAGGACGGATAACGTTTCACTTATAGCAATATTAATACTTATAGAAATAATTATTCTTGCAACTTTTTGTACCGTGTTCGATTGGGTTCGCAGAAAGATAACTGTAGAGCGCCCCACCCAAAGAATATTAGATGCAACAGAAAAAATTGCCGAAGGTGATTTTTCTACCAGGCTTGAAATAAAGCACGAATACGGAAAGTATAATCAATACGATTTGATTATGGAAAACTTAAATAAAATGGCAACGGAACTTCAAAAAAACGAAGTACTTAAAACCGATTTTATCTCTAACGTTTCCCACGAAATAAAAACTCCACTTGCCGTTATACAAAACTATGCGACTCTTCTTCAAGACGAAACGCTTGATAGTGAAACGAGAAAGAATTACTCAAAAACGTTAATTGCTGCATCAAAGCGTATTACCGACTTAATTACGAACATCTTAAAACTTAATAAACTTGAAAATCAAGAAATTCAAGAAAAACACGAAGCGTTTAGTTTAACTGACGCTCTTTCAGATAGCGTAGTTGAATTTGAAACGCTTATCGAAAAGAAAAATCTTGAACTTAACTGTGATTTTGACGACGTTACGATATTTTCTTCAAAAAGTCTACTTGAAATCGTTTGGAACAATTTAATTTCTAACGCTATTAAGTTTACACCAAATGGTGGTAAGATTGATATAACGCTTAAGCGTAAAAATAAAAACGTAGAAATTAAAGTAAGCGATACGGGCTGTGGTATGACGAGTGAAACGGGCTCGAAAATCTTTGAAAAGTTTTATCAAGGCGACACTTCGCACGCTAGCGCGGGAAACGGGCTTGGGCTTACGCTCGTGAAAAAGGTAATTGATATTTTAGGCGGAGAAATCGCTGTATCAAGCGAAATAAACAAAGGAAGTACTTTTACAATTATATTAAAGGACGTTGTTTATGAAGATTGATTTTCACTCTCTTTGGAAAAAGATATTAAATCCACCTACTTGGGCAAAGGTATTGACGTTTATCATAACCCTTTTAAGCGCAACGCTTTCCCTTATTATGGTGGCGTTAGGATTAGAAAACGGCGCGCTTGCGATAATTGCCTATATACTTTTTGGCATAGCAGGAGTATCGCTTGCATATAGCGTGTATTTAATTATTCCACTCTTCCCAAAAATAAAAAATGGAATAATTGAGTGGATGGAAAAATACGAATTTACCCATTTGCTTCTTAGAAATTTTGGGTTTAGAACGGTGATTTTTGCAATCGGCTCGTTTTTAATGAGTTTATTGTTTAGTGGTTTTAACGCATACATGGGCATAAAAAACCGTTCTATATGGTACGGCGCACTTGCCGCCTTTTATATCGCACTTGCTTTTCTTCGTGGCGGTGTACTTGCCTATCATAAAAGTAGAATCGGAAAGAAAATGCAAAACGAAGAGTACGTTAAGGCGAAAGTATATAGAAATAGTGGGATTATTACGCTTATCTTAAATATTGCGCTTTCGTCGGCAATTGCGCAAATGATTTTCTCTGACGCCCACTTCACCTATATGGGCTGGACGATTTTTGCTTACGCCGCATATGCTTTTTATAAAATAACGATGTCGATTATAAGTTTTATAAGGGCGCACAAGCAAGATGATTTAACGGTAAGAGCGATTAGAAACATAAATCTTGTTGATTCGCTTGTATCTATTCTTGCCCTGCAAACGGCACTACTCACAATGTTTAGCGAAGGAGAGATAAATATATCAATATTTAATACCCTTACGGGAATTGTAGTTAGCGTGCTTTCCATAGGAATTGGAATTTATATGATAGTATCGGCTAATAACAAAATGAAAGAAATACAAAAGGAAAATGTGAAAAATGAACAATAAGTTTAATTATAAGTATATTGCTCCTACTGAAGAAGAAAGAAAAGAAATAGATAGTATTCGCCGTCAATACGCTCCGCAAGAAAAAACAGAAACCAAACTTGAAAGATTAAGACGATTAGACGGACATGTAAAGAACACGGCAATTATTTGGTCGCTTGTGCTTGGCGTTGTAGGAACGCTTGTTTTTGGGCTTGGGCTCACTATGATTTTAGAGTGGAGCATGTTGAATTGGGGAATCCTTCTTATGGCAGTTGCTAGTATTCCTATGGCGATTGCTTATCCCGTTTATAAATTAACATTAAACAAAGGCAAAGCAAAATACGGCGATGAGATTTTAAGACTTTCAGAAGAACTCTTAAACGAAAGCGAAAAGTAAATATAATAAGCAAATAAAGCGGTTGCGTTTTTAGCGTAGCCGCTTTTGCGTTGCGTAATATATCTTTATTATTAATTAAAAAGTTGTTTGAATTAAAAGTAGTATGAAAATAAATATTGAATTAACTATTTATTGTTAAAGAAAACAGGTTTAGTATAAGAAAATCGGGCGTTTTTACGTCCGATTTTTTGATAAAGCCGATATTTACAAAACCTTTACAAAACCTTTTCAAACTAATAACAATATTTTATTAAAACTTAAACAAGCCTAACGTATAATATCATTACAAAGTTAATTAAAACAAGGAGATATAAAAATGACAACTGAAATAAAAACTATTGAAAGAATCCGTGCAAGTTATACGGAAAAGGAACTTACCAAACTTGATGAATTAAAAGAACTTGATAAAAAGGTTAAACGCCCTGCGCAAATTTTTGCTTACGCGTTTGGCTCTATTGCTTCTCTTATTTTAGGAACGGGAATGTGTTTCGCAATGAAAGTGATAGGAACTTCTCTATCGTTTGCAATGCCACTTGGGATTGGCGTAGGACTTTTAGGTATTTTACTAGTATCTATTAATTACCCAATTTATAAGAAGATTTTAAACGGTAGAAAGAAAAAATATGCAAATAAAATTTTTGAACTTTCTGACAGTTTGTTAAATAAATAAAGATAAAAGGCTAACGAAAAAAATTCGTTAGCCTTTTGAAATTTTAAAAGTTTATTTGCCAATTGGAGTATAGTCTTCTATATATTCAGCATTAGTTACTTTATTAAAAGTAATATAAACACGAACGGCTTTAAGCTTTTTACCTTTTTCGTAATTTTCAACTGCTTCATCATTATTTTTGCAGCCAGACACGTATGTAGCCATACCGATTCCTGTTATGGGGTCAATAGCTTTTATTGTTGGATCTTTATAATCTTCTAATAATTGAGCGTAAGTATAACCATCTTCGCTTTTTGCTTTTTCATTAATTTTATCTGCCATACCTTGGTTAACACAACCCGTTAAAAAAAGCGCGCAAATAAGTGTTAAAGTTGCAACGAAAGTAAGTAGTTTTTTCATAAATTTTACTCCTTTAATTTTAAGTTTTTTAAAAACTTTTATATATTAACATTATATAGTTTACTTTAAATAATGTCAATACAAAATAAAAATTTAAATTAAAAAGAATAGAAAATAATTCCTAAAATTGCCGATAAAATGATAATTATTATAGCCGACGGCTTCTTTTTAAGAAGTTTTTTGTAAAGCGTTGCAAACGCAATTATAATCGCTAATATAATAAGCGCTTTATAGTCGAAATAAACCGTGCTTGAAATATTTTTAATAGATAATATCGCCGATAAAAGCATAGTAATTCCCGTAGCGATAATAAGCGCGGTAATCGTTGGGTGTATGCCCTTTAAAAAGGCTTGAACGCCAGCAAGTTTAAGTAGGTTTTTTAGTAGCGACGCTATTAAAAGTATTATTATAAAAGATGGAAGTATAACGCCTAAAGTTGCAAGAAGCGAGCCTAAAATACCAGCGTTTGTAGAACCAATAAACGTTGCCATATTTATAGCAATAGGCCCAGGCGTAGATTCGGCAACTGCAATGAAGTTAACGAAGGCTTCTTCGGTTAACCAACCGTTAGATATTGCTTCTTCTCTAACTAGTGGTATCATAGCGTAGCCACCGCCGAAAGTAAATAATCCTATTTTAAAAAAGGTAAGGAAAAGTTCAAGATATATCATTTGTTTTTCTCCTTACGTTTTTTAGTTATATAAGATATAGTGTAAACTAAAACTCCTATAAATCCACTTACTAGTATATAATAAATCGACGAGAAGTTTTTGGAAATCATCGTTAAAGTTAAGTATAAAACAAGCGCTATAGTAAAAAGGAATAAAGAAACAAAGTTTTTCTTTAATTTCTTAAACATTTTTATTCCTGCCGAAAGTATTAAATAGCAAACTGCAACTTGAATACCCTTAAAGGCGTAACCAACTAGCGTTAACGATAAAAATTCATTAAAGAATAAAGATATTATATAAATTATGATAAACGAGGGGAGCGCAACGCCGAGCGTTGCAAAAACCGAGCCTAATACGCCTGCAACTTTATAGCCTATATATGTTGCCGAGTTAATAGCAATAGGGCCGGGCGTTGATTCGGAGATTGCAAGCAAGTCCAAAAACTCTTCGTGCTCGATTATTTTCTTTCTTTCTACGAGTTCGTTTTCCATAATGCCAACCATAGCGTATCCACCGCCAAAAGTGAATAACCCTATTTTAAACATCGTAAAAAACAAGTTAAGAAGCTTTTTAAGTTTAGTCATTGTATGCGTTAGAGATTAACTCTCTTCCCCCTTAAGCGCTCTTTTATTATAGATATATTCAAGCAAAAAGTAAACGCCAACGCCAGCAATAACCATTACGATAGACCAAAATTGTGATGGTGATAAACTTCCAATAAATTGACCGCGACTGTCGCTTCTAAAAAACTCGTTAACAAATCTAAAAATACCGTAACAAATAAGATAGATACTTAAATTATGCCTAAAGTCTTTTTTAAGAACTAAATAACTACATACTCCGAAAAGTATGAATAAAAAAAGCGATTCGTATAATTGAATTGGAACGTAGTAACCGTCAGGCCCACTGTTTGGGCGCATAAATATTCCACCGAAAACGTAATTTTCTCCAAGGTATTCGCCGTGGCAACAGCCTGCAAATAAACAACCAAGTCTACCAAACGCGTGCGCAATTAATATGCAGCAAGGCGCGATAGATAAAATATCTGTAAGTTTACCGTGCGTGTGTTTTCTAAAAATAAAATAAATAACTAAAAAAGCAACTACACCACCGATAAGCCCACCAATAAAGGTTATACCACTGCCGATTCTAAAGCCTTGTTCTGGGTTTTCTAAATAGTTATAAAACGCTTGAAATAACGCTGCGGATAAAAACCCGAACACTATTGAAAATACTGCGTCGTAAAAAATAAAATCGGTATATCTACTGTCTAAACCTTTGCGTTTTGAGAAGTAGAATAAAACGCCAAAGCAAGCGAGTAAGCCAACTGCTATCATTACTCCGTAAAGGTTTACGTTAAGACCGGGGATTAGTTTATCTGGATACATAATTGCTCCTTAATAAAAGTTATTTTTTAAGCCAAGTGTATGGCGAAAATGCTAAAAGTAACGGATAAATTTCTAGCCTTCCAAGTAGCATTGCTATAGTTAATATCACTTTAGAAAAACTAGAATAAGAACAATAATCGGTTGCCGTACTTCCGAACGCTGGACCAATGTTATTAAAACAAGAAACAGCCGAAGAAATATTCGTTTCAAACGAAAGACCGTCAACGGAAATTAAAAGAGTAGTTAAAATAATTACTACTAAATATAATGCAAAATAAGAAGTAACGCCGTTTACGGTTTGTTCGTCTAAACGCTTGCCGTCAAACGTCATAACTTCAACGGTGTTTGGGTGTAACAAGCGTTTAAGTTCATATTTTATTCTTTTAAATATAATAGATACTCTAAACACTTTAAGTCCACCTGCCGTAGAGCCTGCCGAGCCACCTATAAACATCAAAATAAACAAAACCGTTTTTGCTAAAGCGTTCCACTCGTTGATATTTTGAGTCGTATAACCAGTAGTAGAAATAATCGATGAAACTTGGAATACGGAGTGCCTTATCGTGTCGTTTAAATTATTAAATAATGGATATAAATTTAAACCTACGATAATAACTGCCGTAACTACTATTAATAAATAAGTAAGTAGTTCTTTACTTTTAATTGCATTTTTAAATTTACCTATAAAAATCAAAAAGAAAACGTTAAAGTTTATGCCGTAAAGTAGCATAAAGATTGCAACAACCCATTGCACGTAAGGGTTAAAATTTGCAAAACTTGACGAGTATGAAGAAAATCCACCCGTGCCTGCCGTTGCAAAAGCGTGAATTAAACTATCAAATAAATCCATACCACCAAAGAGAAGTAGTATAGTAAGCAGTAAAGTCATTCCAATATAAATAAAATACAAAATTCTAGCCGTATTTTTCGAGCGTGGAACTATTTTATCTACGACTGGGCCTGGCATTTCTGCTCTTAGAATATGAATAGTTCTATCATTGCTTTGTGGTTCTATTGCTAAAACAAATACGAGTATACCCATACCGCCTATAAAATGGTTAAAACTTCTTAAAAACAAAAGCCCGTGGCTAAGCGTTTCGGGAGTTTTGAGTATGGTAGCTCCAGTCGTCGTAAAACCACTAACCGTTTCAAAAAGAGCGTCTATAAAAGAAGGGATTTCTTTCGTAAAATAAAATGGAAGCGCGCTGATTAGCGATATAAATATCCAAGCAAACGCCACCGTAACGAAGCCTTCTTTAGCGTATATAGTAGTGTTTTTAGTTTTAAAAATAATGCTGAGAGTATAACCGAGAATTAGCGATATTAAAAGGGATACGCCTATAAATAAAGAAACGCTCCACTCTCCGTAACAAAAAGATACTATTATAGGGAATAATAAAAGCAACGCTTCTATTTTAAACACTTTCCCTAGCGTAGAGAATATCATTTTATAATTCATAATTTACCTACTTTTTATAACGTCGCTTAAATCTTTAACCTGTTGACCTTTGGTTATGATTATAACTTTATCGTTAGGCATAATAACGTCGTCCCCGTAAGGAATTATAGATTTATTGTTTCTTATTATTCCACCGATAATCATATTTTCAGAAAGTTTTAATTGCTTTAACGGAATATTAATAAAATCAAAACCCGAAGTAATAGTAAATTCTACTGCTTCTGCTTTACCGTTCATTAATGAATAAAGAGTTTCAATTTTGCTTCCCATAGAACTTTGAAGCGCTCTAACGTAACTTACTATAATGTCAGCAACTATATCTTGCGAAGAGAATAAACAATCAAGCCCCAAGTTTTCCGCTACGCCAAGATGCTCTTTTTTATTAATTTCCGTAATAATTTTGCTTACGTTATGGCTTTTAGCGTAAAATGAAGATAAAATGTTTTCCTCGTCTTTTCCTGTTAAAGAAAGAAATGCGTCAACGTTTTTTGCGCCGTGCTCGAGTAGCAAGTCTTGGTCCATACCGTCGCCTAAAACTATGGTTGCTAAGTTATGAAACGTTTCCGCTATATCATGCGCCCTTGCTTGATTTTTTTCAATAATAGTTACAGGGTGTTTATCTTCTAGTAAAAGTTGTGAAAGATAAACGGCAATTCTACTTGCCCCTACGACTAAAACGTCTTTAATTACTTTTTGTTCAAAGCCCATCAACTTTAAAAGTTTATGAGTTTCTTTAAACGATGATAAAATGCCGATTTTATCGCCTGGTTTTAAAGAGAAAAATCCGTCGGGAATAATAACTTCGTCGTTCCTTAAAACCGTACAAATTAAAAAGTTATACGGATATTTTTTTCTGAGTTCGTAAAGTGGAATATTAATAATAGGGCTATCTTCTTTAATTGAAAGTTCTATTATTTCAAAAGAACGCCTTGAAAATGAATCCACCTTAGTTGCAGACGGAAGATTAATTAAATTATACAAATATTTAGCAGTGTAAAGTTCAGGATTAATAATCATAGAAATTCCAAGTTTATTCCTTAAAATTTCAAAATTATTTAAGTTGTGTTCTTCGTCCCTTACTCTTGCAACCGTGTGTTTAGCACCTAAAGTTTTCGCTATAAAAGTGCTGAGTAAATTTACTTCGTCTAAACTAGTCGTTGCAATAAAAACGTCTGCCTTATCAACGTTTGCGTTTTTAAGTGTTTCGTAAGACGTTCCGTTACCAACGATTGCCATAACGTCGTAACTGTTAGAAATTGTCCTAACCGTTTCTTCGTTACTGTCAATAACCGTAATATTATGATTTTCTTTTATTAGGCTTTCAAGCAAAGATTTTCCAATCTTGTCACAGCCAACAATTACTATTTCCATAATAAGTTTCCTTAAAATCATTATTAGTAAAATTTAGTTTATTATATCACTATATAAAACAAATTGCAACTTATTTAAAAAACTGCTAAGAAAGTAAAAAATTTAAAAATTATTAATATTGTGTTTTACAATATATTTTAATTGTGTTATAATATATAACAATTTATAAATTATACGTTATTAGAAAAGTAATTGGAGAATAATAATGAAAAAACTTACATCTGATAGTTTAAGGCAGTTATATTTATCCTTTTTTGAAGAAAAAGGTCATAAAATTATACCGTCAGCAAGTTTAATTCCTGAAAACGACCCGTCAGTTTTATTTACAACTGCAGGTATGCATCCACTAGTTCCATATCTTTTAGGCGAAAAGCATCCCGAAGGCACTAGACTTACCGACGTTCAAAAATGTGTAAGAACAGGCGATATTGAAGACGTTGGCGACCCATCTCACTGCACTTTCTTTGAAATGCTTGGAAACTGGTCTTTAGGCGATTATTTCAAAAAGGAAATGATAGCTTGGAGTTACGAATTTTTAACTAGTGAAAAATATCTTGGAATTCCCGTTGAAAAACTCGCAGTAACGGTTTTTGAAGGCGATGAAGATGCTGAGCGCGATACGGAAAGCGCATCGTACTGGGAAGAAGCAGGTATTCCTAAAGATAGAATTTTCTATCTTCCTAAAAAACATAATTGGTGGATAGCAGGTAGCGTTGGTCCTTGTGGCCCTGATACTGAAATGTTTATCGACCGTGGAACTCCAAAGTGTAGTGAAAATTGTTCACCTGCTTGTAGTTGTGGTAAATATCTTGAAATCTGGAACGACGTATTTATGCAATTCGAGAAAAAGGCAGACGGTACGTATGAAAGATTAAAACAAAAAAACGTAGATACCGGTATGGGATTAGAAAGAACTCTTTCTATCTTAAACGGCGTTCCAACCGTATATGATACCGACGTTTTCGATGGAGCAAAAGCGCAAATCGAAGCGTTATCAGGTAAAAAATATGGCGAAAGCGAAGAAGTAACTAAAGCGTTTAGAATTATTTTAGACCACGTTAGAACTGCAACCTTTATGCTTGGCGACCCGAAGGGTGTAACGCCGTCTAACGTTGACCAAGGCTACGTTTTAAGAAGAGTAATTCGCCGTGCCGTTAGATATGGTAAACAACTCGGAATTGAAAAGGGTAACCTTTCAACTATTGCCGTTAAGTATATTGAAAAATATCAAAGCGTTTATCCAGAACTTCTTGAAAATAAAAATAAAATCGTAGACGAACTAAATAAAGAAGAAGATAAATTCTCTAAAACCTTAACTGAAGGGCTTAAAGAATTTAATAAAGTCGTAACTCATATAAGTGGAGATATTTTCCCGGGCAAAACTGCGTTTAGGTTATTTGATACTTTCGGTTTCCCAATCGAAATAACTACGGAACTTGCGAGCGAAAAAGGCTTTACCGTTGACGTTAAAGGTTATGAAGACGCGTACAAAGCCCACCAAGAAAAATCTCACGCAGGCTCAGAACAAAAGTTTAAAGGTGGTCTTGCAGAACAAAACGAAGTAACGGCAAGGCTTCACACTGCAACTCACTTATTAAACTCAGCGTTAAAAATAGTTTTAAACGATAACAATATCAATCAAAGGGGTTCAAATATTACCGTTGAAAGATTGCGTTTCGACTTTAATTTTGATAGGAAATTAACGCCTGAAGAATTAAAAGCCGTGGAAGATAAGGTAAACGAAGCAATTTTCGCTAACGCTCCCGTAATTATGGAAGAAATGAGTATTGAAGAAGCAAAAGCAAGCGGTGCTGTCGGCGTATTCACTCAAAAATACGGCGATAGAGTTAAAGTTTATACAATGGGCGAATTTAGTAAAGAAATTTGTGGTGGTCCACACGCTAAAACTACGGGCGAACTTGGTAAATTCAAAATCGTTAAAGAAGAAGCAAGTTCCGCTGGCGTAAGAAGAATTAAGGCGGTTTTACAGTAAAATATTGTAAAAAACGGTAGACGCTTTTCAATTTGTAAAAATTTGCTAAATAATTAAAAAAAATATTGAAAAATTTTACTAAATTTGTAGAAAAATACTACCATTTATAAAATAAATATGTTATAATTTAAAAGGTAATAGCGAATGTTGGCGGAAAAGTCTACAATCGCTATGTCTTTTTTGAAAAAGATTGTTAAATTTTTAACAAATATAATAGGAGAATAGTTATGAATAGAAAAGTAACAATTATTGGTGCAGGAGCAGTAGGCTCTTCAATCGGTTATTTATTAGTAGCGGAAGGATTGGCTTCTGAAATCGTTTTTATCGACGTTAATAAAGAAAAAGCGCTTGGTGAAGCGATGGATATTTATCAAGCAACGCCGTTTTTATCTCCAGCAATCGTAAGGGCTGGCGAATACGCTGATGCTGAAAATTCCGACCTTGTTATAATTACTTCGGGCATTGCGAGAAAGCCTGGTCAAACTCGTATTGATTTAGCGCAAACCAACGTTAACATTTTAAAGAGCATTGCTCCACAAATTACGGCAGTTGCTCCAAACGCAATCTATATTATAGTTGCTAACCCTGTTGACGTGTTGACTTATACTTTCCATCAAGTTACAAACATTCCATCTGAAAGAATTATCGGTTCTGGTACAAGTTTAGATACTGCAAGATTAAGAACAAGGCTTTCTGAAATTTACAAAGTATCTCCAAAACAAGTTCACGCCAACGTATTAGGTGAACACGGCGATACTTCTTTCGTTGCTTGGTCAATGGCAAGAATAGCAGGCGTTGCACTTGAAGAATATAGCGCTGTTATGACTGATAAGGAAAACGGCGAAGTTCACTTTGACAAGAACGAAGTTTTAGAATACGTTAAAAAATCAGGTGGCGTTATCATTTCAAGAAAGGGTGCAACTTATAACGGTGTTGCCGCTGCAGTAGTTTATATTTGCAAATGCTTGTTTGCAGGCGTTGATAGTATTTTATGCGTATCTACACTTCTTAAAGGCGAATACGGAATTAAAGACGTTTGCGTAAGTATCCCAGTAGTTTTAGGTAAAGAAGGTATCGTATCAACTTTAACTCCTACTTTAACTGAAGAAGAAGTAGAACTTCTTAAAACTAGTGCGAACGCAATGAAGAGCGTTATAGACCAAGTTAACTGCAAATAAGGAGAACATAATGGAATACCGTATTGAAAAAGATACTATGGGAGAAATGCAAGTTCCTGCCGATAGGTATTGGGCTGCGCAAACTCAAAGAAGTTTACAAAACTTTAGAATTGGCGGGGAAGTAATGCCACGTGAAATAACTCACGCTTTCGGCATCTTAAAAAAGGCTGCCGCAAGAGCAAATCACCGTTTAGGTAAGATTGACGATGAGAAATTATCTGCTATCGAAAAGGCTTGTGATGAAGTTATTAGTGGTGAATTAAACGGTCATTTCCCACTCGTTGTTTGGCAAACGGGTTCAGGCACTCAGTCAAATATGAACGCGAACGAAGTTATTGCTAACCGCGGTAACGAAATTGCTGGCAAAAAACTCCTTCACCCTAACGACGATATTAATAAAAGCCAATCAAGTAACGATACTTTCCCAACTGCTATGCACATTGCCGCAGTTGAGTCTATTGAAAACAACTTATTCCCATCAATTGATTTACTTATAGAAACTTTCAAGCGTCTTGAAAAGGAAAATGAAGGCATTGTAAAAAGTGGTAGAACACACCTTCAAGATGCAGTTCCAATAAGTTTCTCTCAAGAAATTAGTGGTTGGAGAAATATGCTTGAAAAAGCAAAAGGCATGCTTGAACTTTCTTTAGGCGGATTAAAAGAACTTGCTCTCGGTGGTACTGCAGTAGGTACGGGGCTTAATACACCTAAAGGGTTTGCTGAAGCCGTTGCCGAAGAAGTGAGTGTATTAACGGGCAAAAAGTTTATTACTGCTCCTAACAAATATCACTCTTTAACTTCTAAAGATGAACTCGTATTTGCGCACGGCGCACTTAAAGCGCTTGCAGCAAACTTAATGAAGATTGCAAACGATATTAGATGGCTTTCTTCCGGTCCTAGATGTGGTCTTGGCGAAATTTTTATTCCAGAAAACGAACCAGGTTCGTCAATTATGCCGGGTAAAGTAAACCCAACTCAATGCGAGTCTATGACGATGGTTGCAGTTCAAGTAATAGGAAACGATACGGCAGTTGGTGTTGCCGCTTCTCAAGGCAACTTTGAACTTAACGTATTTATGCCTGTTATCATTTATAATTTCCTTCAATCTGTAAGATTACTTGCCGACGGTATTAAATCGTTTAACGATAACTGCGTTGCAGGTATTACTGCAAATAAAGAAAAAATGGCACACAATCTTCATAACTCTTTAATGCTCGTAACTGCGCTTAACCCATATATCGGTTATGAAAACGCTGCAAAAACGGCAAAGAAAGCCCACAAAGAAAACATCAGTTTAAAAGAAGCCTGCATTTCTCTTGGTTTCTTAACTGAAGAAGAGTTTGATAAGGTGTTCCATCCTGAACAAATGATTTAAAGCCGTACTCATCGTTTTTAACTGCGTTTACTTTGATTTTTGTCGACTACAATGACCCAAAAGGTCTATTGTATCCGTCAAAAATCAAGAGCCTTGTTAAAAACGCGATTACGTCCTTAAATAAGTGCTTTTTTTAGCAAGAGTTTTTAATGACCAAAAAGGTCTATCTCAATCAACACGCTTGCGAGCCTTGTTTTACTTGTTTCTAAGTCTTTAAATAAGCATTTTGATTAGGTTAGATATTAAAAACGAAAGAGCCTAGCCTAACAAGCGACTATATCGTTTAAATTAGTGCTGTGGTAAAAATTATAAAATTATTAATAAGCACTTAATAATAATATATATATAGATATACTTTAAAAAATAAAATCCGCTAAGTTTAGAATTTAAAAAGGAGTTAGCGTTAAAATGAAATTTAGTTATTATCCTGGTTGTACATTAAAAACAAAAGCAAAAGAACTTGACGTTTACGGTAGAAAGTCTTTAGAAGCCTTAGGCGTTGAGTTTGAAGAAATTAAAGAATGGCAATGCTGTGGTGCTGTTTATCCCGTTGCAAAAGACGAAGTTGCTACTAAACTTTCTGCAGTTAGAACGCTTGCTTTAGCAAAGGAAGAAGACGGTAAACTGTTAACGTTGTGTTCAGCGTGTCATAACGTATTAAAGCGCGTTAACGAAGATATGAAGTCTGACGATAATATGCGCCTTAAAGCAAACAATTATTTAGCGCTTGAAGAAGCGTACAACGGCGAAACCGACGTTATTCATTATTTAGAACTTATAAGAGATTACGTAGGTTTTGATAAACTTAAAGAAAAGGTAGTTAAGCCTTTAACGGGTAAGAAAATCGGCGCATACTACGGCTGTTTACTTTTAAGACCAAATAGCGTACTCGCGTTTGACAATCCGGAAAATCCTACGATTATAGAAAACTTTATTAAAGCAATCGGCGGGACTCCAGTCGTTTACGCTATGAGAAACGAGTGCTGTGGCGCGTACGTATCGGTAACACATAAAGAAATAGCCGAGAAAAAGAGTTCAAACGTTATAAAGTCGGCTAAAGATGCAGGAGCGGAAATGCTCGTAACTGCTTGCCCACTTTGTATGTATAACTTAACTGAAAACGGTAAAGGCGCTATGGAAGTTAAGTATTTTACAGAACTTTTAGCAGAAGCACTTGGTGTTAAGGAGTAATTATGGAAAAGACCGAACAAATTAAACTTATAAAAGAAAGAAGTGGAACGGATGCTAAAAAATGTATGAAATGTGGCAAATGCTCCGGTAGATGCCCAGCATACGCTGATATGGATATTAAGCCACATCAATTCGTTTCATATATAGAAAAAGGCGAAATTGATAAACTTTTAAACAGCAAATCACTTTTTACGTGTCTTACTTGTTTTGCTTGTGTAGAAAGATGCCCACGTGGTGTTGCTCCTGCGGCAATCATTGAAGCAGTAAGGCAAGAAGTGATTAGAATGCAAGGTGAAAACCGCGTAAAAGCGGAAGAAATTCCTGAAATAGTCGATGATAAAATACCGCAACAATTGCTTGTGAGTATGTTTAGGAAATATAACAAATAACAAGGAAGGGTAAATATGCAAAAGATTGGCGTATTCGTATGTTGGTGCGGAAGTAACATTTCAGCAACGGTTGACGTAGTTAAAGTGGCTGAAGTATTAAGGGCAGAGCCAGGTGTAGTTGTTTCTGAAAACTATCAATATATGTGTTCGGAAAATGGTCAAGCCCTTATTAGAAATGCAATAAAAGAACACGGTTTAACGGGTGTTGTAGTATGTTCTTGTTCTCCAAGAATGCACGAAGCAACGTTCAGAAAAACTTGCGAATCTGCAGGTATCAACCCATATATGGTTGAGATTGCAAATATTCGTGAACAATGTTCTTGGATACATAAAGATATAGAAGAGGCTACCGAAAAAGCAATAATTTTAGGTAGAACTGCTATCGCAAAATTAAAATTAAACGCTCCGTTAACGGCTGGTGAAAGCGCAGTTACAAAACGCGCGCTCGTTATCGGTGGTGGTATCGCAGGTATTCAATCTGCGTTAGACATTGCAGAAGCAGGCTTTGAAGTAGATATCGTAGAACAATCTCCAACAATCGGTGGTAATATGGCAAAACTCGATAAGACTTTCCCAACACTCGATTGTGCGGCGTGTATTTTAACGCCTAAAATGGTAGATTGTGCTCAAAACGAAAAAATTGATATAATGACTTTCTCTGAAATCGAATCGGTTAAAGGTTTCGTTGGAAACTTTAAGGTAGAAATTAGAAGAAAGGCTAGATTTGTAAATGAAAAGACTTGTACGGGTTGTGGCGTATGTATGCAAAAATGCCCTGCTAAAAAAGGTCTTAACGAATTTAATATGGGACTTAATAATCGCCCTGCAATTTATATTCCGTTTGCACAAGCAATTCCTAACGTTGCGATTATCGACCCTGAACAATGTTTAAAAATCAAGAACGGTAAATGTGGTTTATGTTCAATGAACTGCCAAGTTAACGCTATTGATTACACTATGAAGGACGAAATCGTTGAAAGGGAATACGGTGCAATAGTAGTTGCAACTGGTTATAAGCCAATTTCTCTTGAAAACTTTAACGAGTACGGTTACGATACTTATAAAGACGTTGTAACTTCACTCGAATTTGAAAGAATAATGAACGCTGCGGGACCAACTAACGGTCAACTTATTCGTCCGTCAGACGGAAAGCACCCACACGTTATTACCTTTATTCAATGCGTAGGCTCAAGAGATACTTCTGGTTGTGGTAAACCTTACTGCAGTAAAATTTGCTGTATGTATACTGCAAAACACGCAATGCTCTTAAGGGAAAAATATCCTGATACCGAAGTTCACGTATTCTATATAGACGTAAGAACTCCTGGTAAAAACTACGATGAATTCTTCCGTCGTGCAGTAGAGCAATACGACGTTGACTACATAAAAGGTATGGTCGGCAAAGTTTATAAAGACGGCGATAAACTTATGGTTCAAGGTTCAGACCTTATCAATAACGAGCAAATCACGATTGCTTCAGATATGGTAGTATTGGCGGCGGCTATCGAACCAAATCCATCGGTTAGAAAAATTGCTACTATGCTTACTGCAAGTATTGATACTAACAACTTCTTAACTGAAGCGCACGCAAAACTTCGCCCTGTAGAAAGCCCAACTGCCGGTATATTCTTATCAGGCGTATGTCAAGGCCCTAAAGATATTCCTGAAACGGTTTCTCAAGCGTCTGCTTGTGCGGCAAAGGTTATCGGTTTACTTGCTAAAGACACTTTAAAATGTAATGCTTGCGTAGCGCATTCAGACGAAATGATTTGTACGGGATGCTCGGTATGTGAAAACGTTTGTCCTTACGGTGCTATTACGTACGTTGATAAAGAATTTAGAATTGGCGGTGGCAAAACGGAAGTTAGAAGGGTTGCTCAAGTTAACCCGGCGGTTTGTCAAGGCTGTGGTGCTTGTACGGTAACTTGTCCTTCAGGCGCTATGGACTTAAAGGGCTTCTCAACTAAGCAAATTATGGCGGAGGTAGATGCAGTATGCAAGAGATAAATAAAGAATATAAACCTTTAATAGTTGCATTTTGCTGTAACTGGTGTAGTTACGCAGGCGCAGACCTTGCAGGCTCTTCAAGGCTTTCATATCCTGCAAACGTAAAAATTATAAGAGTGCCTTGCTCTTGTAGAGTTAACCCACTCTTTATATTAAAAGCATTCCAAAGGGGTGCTGACGGCGTTATATTGTGTGGTTGCCACCCTGGCGACTGCCACTATACGACGGGTAACTATTATACTAGAAGAAGAATGTCTCTTTTATTTAGTATGCTTGATTATTTAGGTATTGAGCGTGAAAGAACTAGAGTAGAATGGGTTTCTGCAGCAGAAGGCGCTAAATTTTCAAACGTAATGAACGATTTTGCTAAAACTATAAACGAACTTGGCGAAAATAAGAGATTGGAGGATTTAAGATGCAAAGATTAGAAAATGCAGCGCTTCAAAAAGCCAAAGAACTTTTAGAAAGCGGAGCGGTTAATCGTGTACTCGGCTATAAAAAAGGCGAATTTTGTTATGACGTTTCTCCAGCAGTATTTAATAGCGTTAAGGAACTTGATAATTTTGTATACAATGGTTTTTGCGGAGCAAACCTTTCTAAATATTTAATTGCAGAAAGCAAAAAAGAAGGGAAAATACTCGTATTTTTAAAACCTTGCGATACTTATAGTTTCAACCAACTTATTAAAGAACACAGAATTAAAAGAGAAAACGTATACGTTGTTGGAATTGAATGTCAAGGCAAGTTCGATATTGAAAAGTTCTACGCTAAAGGAATTGGATTTGTTTCTAGCGTTGAAGAAAGTTTAACAGAAGTTAAAGTTAACGGTGAAACCGTAATACCAAGAAACGAAGTAAAACTTGAAAGATGTTTAGTATGCAACAAAAAACACGTTGCTTACGATGAACTTATTGAATTTGAAGAAAAACTTCCTGCTGATAGCGATAGATTTGAAATGGTTAAAAAACTCGAATCTATGACTGCTGACGAAAGATTTGCTTTCTGGAAACAAGAATTATCAAAATGTATTAGATGTAACGCTTGTAGGAACGTATGTCCTGCTTGTAACTGTACTAAATGCGTATTTGATAATCCAAATTTAGAAGTTTCGGCAAAGGCAAACGCTAACAGTTTTGAAGAGCAAATGTTCCATATTATAAGAGCGTTCCACGTAGCAGGTCGTTGTACCGACTGTGGCGAATGTTCAAGAGTTTGCCCACAAAACATTCCACTTCATCTTTTAAATAGAAAGTTTATAAGCGATATTGATAGGCTTTACGGCGAATATCAAGCAGGCGAAGATACTACTTCACGTGGTCCACTTACAAACTTCACTAAAGAAGATGCAGAGCCTAACGAAGCAGTAGGGGGTAACAAATAATGAAAGCCATTTTAAAAGATAAATTGCATTTATTATATGATGAAATTGCTAAAAATCACGGGCTTTATCTTCCTACTAAAGAAAAAGGTGCTGTAAACTTTAAAAAATACGACGGCAATAACGAAGTAGATATTGAAACTTTACAAACTACTAAATCAGCAAAAGACTTTTTCTTCCCACAAACTGAAGATATGGTTAATTTTAAAACTCAAGGCAAGAGCATTGAAATTATCGACGCTAGAGAAGATATTAAATCTTTCGTAATTTTCGGTGTTCGCGCTTGCGATAACAAAAGTTTTGAAATTTTAGATAGAGTATTTTTAGTAGAACCCGTTGATACGATGTATAAAAACAGAAGAGAAAACGCTATAATTTTTACACTTGCTTGTAATAATCCACACGCGTCTTGCTTCTGTAAGAATTTTGGAATTGACGCGTCAAGTCCAAAGGGCGACGTTGAGTGTTATGACGTAAACGGTTATTTATATTTAAGCCCAATAACAGAAAATGGTAAAGAAGTAGTAAATTCCCTTAGTTGTCTTGAAGAAGTTGACGATAAGGGCGCTATTGAAACTACTAAAAAAGAAATTACTGAAAAGATTGAAAAACTTCCTTTTAGTAATTTAGACCTTTCTAAATTCAAAGGCGAAAACTTAATGGAACTCTTTAATCGCCCTGAATGGCAAGAACTTTCCGAAGCGTGCTTAGGTTGTGGTACTTGTACTTTCGTATGCCCAACTTGTCAATGCTTTGATATAAGGGATTTTAAAACTAATAGTGGCGTTAAGAGATTTAGGTGTTGGGATTCTTGTATGTATTCTGACTTTACTCAAATGGCAGCAGAAAACCCAAGAAAAAATCAAATGCAAAGATACCGTCAAAGATTTATGCACAAACTTTGCTACTATCCATCTAACAACGAAGGTATTTACAGTTGCGTAGGTTGTGGTAGATGCGTTAAAAAATGCCCACAATCATTAAATATCGTAAAAGTAATCAAAAAAATAGGGGGAGAGAAAAATGACTAATGAAGAATTAATACCAAAAGTTGGCGTCATAACTAACGTTAGAAAAGATACCCCCGACGTAAAGACTTTTAGAGTTGTTGGGCTTGACGGTAAAAAGTTATTCGAACATATGCCGGGTCAATGCGCAATGGTTTCAATCCCAGGCGTTGGCGAAGCAATGTTCTCTATAACTTCATCTCCAACTAATACTGAATTTATGGAATTTTCCATTAAAAAATGTGGTTGCTTAACTAGTTGGCTTCACCAAACTGAAGAAGGTCAACAAGTAACCGTTCGTGGTCCTTACGGCAACGGCTTCCCCGTTGAAAGCGCGTTCAAGGGCAAAAACATGCTCTTTATCGCTGGTGGTATCGGTTTAGCACCGTTGCGTTCGGTAATCAACTACATAAGAGATAACCGTGAAAATTACGGTACGGTTGATATCGTATACGGTTCTCGTTCAATGGACGATTTAGTTGATTTTAGAGAAATTGAAGAAGAGTGGAAAAACGAAAAAGACTTTAACGTTTATTTAACGATAGACAGAGAGCAAGAAGGTTGGAACGGCCACGTTGGTTTCGTACCAAATTACGTAAAAGAAGTTAATATTCCGACTGATAGAACTGCCGTTTTATGTGGTCCACCAATTATGATTAAGTTTACGTTACAAGCACTTTTAGACCTTGGCTTTGATAAAAAGCAAGTTTACACTACGCTCGAATTCCGTATGAAATGCGGTATCGGCAAGTGTGGTCGTTGTAACGTTGGCGATAAGTATATTTGTAAAGACGGTCCCGTATTTAGAATGGATGAGCTTCAAGAGCTTCCGTCAGAGTATTGATTTTTAGGAGAAACTATTATGGAAAAAATGGTAAATGTATATTTTTTCGGCAAAAAGTATGAAGTTCCAGAAAGCCTTACTATAATGAAGGCTATGGAATACGCAGGTTATAAACTTATTCGTGGATGCGGTTGCCGTAACGGATTTTGTGGTGCTTGCGCAACTTTATATAGAATTAAAGGCCAAACAGAACTTAGAACTTGTCTTGCTTGTCAACAACAAGTAGAAGAAGGTATGTACGTAGCAACGCTTCCTTTCTTCCCACTCGTTAAACAAGTTTACGATATTGAAAAGGTTAAACCAACCGAGCAAATAATGATGCAACTTTATCCTGAAATTTATAGTTGTATCGGCTGTAACGCTTGTACAAAGGCTTGCCCACAAAGTTTAAAGACTATGCAATATATCGCATACGCTCAACGTGGCGAATACGATAAATGCGCTGAAGAATCTTTCGACTGCGTAATGTGTGGTATTTGTTCTTCTAGGTGTCCTGCGGGTATTTCTCACCCACAAGTTGCTATTTTAGCACGTAGATTATACGGTAAGTACATAGCACCAAAGTGCGAACACTTATACGAAAGAGTTGCTGAAATTAACGAAGGCAAGCACGATGACAGTGTAAACGAAATTATGAACAAATCTCTCGAAGAGCAAAAAGCGCTTTACAATACGAGAGATATTGAAAAATAATAGGGAGGAACTCAGATGTATCAATATACTCAAGAACAACTTGATTCTATAAAGAAAGTAGAGGCTTCAAGAAAAGAAAGACTTGAAAAACTTCACGCAAGAATGACTGCTGACGAAAAAACTGCAGTATTAAAAGAATTCCACCCAGACTATATTGAAGGCGCTTATGAAACTTTAAAAATCGGTCCAAATAAAGGCGAAAAAGTTCTTCACGAACTTGCTGACCTTTTACAAGGCAAATCAAGAATTGACTCGCTTAAATACGACCTTAACAGTCCCGATTACGACGTTGACGTGTTAGTTATCGGTGGTGGTGGCGCAGGTTCTTCTGCGGCAGTTACTGCTCACGCTAACGGCGCAAACGTTATGATAGTTACTAAACTTAGAATTGGCGATGCTAACTCAATGATGGCTGAAGGTGGTATCCAAGCGGCTGATAAACCTAACGATAGCCCTGCTCAACACTATCTTGACGCGTTCGGTGGTGGGCACTTCGCTGCTAAACCTTGCTTACTTGAAAAACTCGTTAAAGAAGCGCCAGACGCTATTCGTTGGCTCAACGAACTCGGCGTAATGTTCGATAAACAAGAAGACGGCACTATGGTAACTACTCACGGTGGTGGTACTTCTAGAAAGAGAATGCACGCTTGTAAAGACTATTCAGGTGCAGAAATTATGAGAACTTTAAGAGATGAAGTTCTTAATAGGGGCATTCCTGTTATTGACTTTACTTCTGCCGTTGAAATTATTAAAGATGAAAACGGCAAAGCAGCAGGTGCTCTTTTAGTTAATATGGAAACGGGCGAAGTATTAGTTGCTAAAGCAAAAACAGTTATTATTGCAACTGGTGGTGCTGGTAGACTTCACTATCAAGGTTTCCCAACTTCTAACCACTACGGTGCTACTGCAGACGGCTTAGTTTTAGCATACCGTGCAGGTGCTAAACTCTTATATGCTGATACTTTACAATATCACCCAACTGGTGCTGCTGAACCTACACAAATTTACGGTGCGTTAGTTACTGAAAAAGTACGTTCACTTGGTGCTCAACTCGTTAATAAAGACGGTGAAGCGTTCGTTTATTCTCTTGAAACTCGTGACGTTACTGCTTCTACTATTATTAGGGAATGTAAAGGTCGTGGTAACGGCGTTAAAACTACTGACGGTGAAGGCGTATGGCTTGACACTCCAATGATTGAAATCATCGGTGGCGAAGGAACTATTGAAAAGAGAATTCCTGCTATGATGAGAATGTTCGGTAAATACGGTATCGATATTAGAAAAGAACCTATTTTAATTTACCCAACACTTCACTATCAAAACGGTGGTATTGATATCAATGCTGACGGCGAGACTACGAACGTAGAAAACCTTTTCGTAGCCGGTGAAGCAGTTGGTGGTATCCACGGCAGAAACCGTCTTATGGGTAACTCACTTTTAGATATTATCGTATTTGGTAGAAATGCAGGTAAATACGCAAGCAAGAAAGTTAAAGAAGGTATTACTGTCGGTAAACTTACTTTAGACCACGTTAAAGCTTTTGAAAAAGAAAGAAAAGATGCAGGTATTACTTCTGAAATTCTTTCACCAAAGCTTTTACCTGACTATACTCGTAAAGACATGTAATTTAAAGCCTTATAAACTTCGTAATTCTGTGTTTACTGCTTGGCTTTTGACTTCAATGACCAAAAAGGTCTATTTTATCCAAAAGCCTTCGCGAGCCTTGAATTACTCGTTTCTAAGTCTTTAAATAGGTACTTTATTTAAGTTAAAAATAAGCGAGCCTTGTCTTGCTTGCTTCTACACTTTTAAATAAGTGCTTTACTTAGGTTAGATTTATAATTAAAATTAATACGGGCGCAAAATTGCGTCCGTATTAAATGCGTATTAATAGGAGAAAAAATGGAAAATCAAAATAAAAAAAGTCTTAAATGGCTTTGGATATCATTGGCTGCTGTGGTTGTTATAGCCCTTGCCGTATGGTGTGTGTTAAATGCTATCAATCATCCTGCAAACAATAAAGCCGGAGCTGAAAGCGTGCTTAATTTTAATAATACTTTTGTACTTTTTGTTATAGCATTTTTAGTACTTGCATTAGGCTATTTATTAGGTGCTATTTCCATAAAAGGAATAACTCTTGGAACGGCTGGCGTATTTTTAGTTGCTATATTAGTTGGCTTTTTATGTACGCTTATTCCAAAAGATGCCGTATTATTTAAGGCTTTTTACTTATATGACGGACATAAAGTTGTATCTTTTTTAAACGGACCTATTCAAAACATTGGTCTTATATTCTTTGTTGGAGCCGTTGGTTTTATTGCAGGACCTAACTTCTTTAAAGATTTAGTTAAAAACTTTAAAACCTATATTTTACTTGGTTTTATTATCATTTTAGTTGGTACTTTAGTAGCTGTTGCTTGTATTTTATTATCAGGTTATAGCCCAGAGTTTTGGTCTGGCGTATTGTCTGGAGCTTTAACTTCAACTCCAGGTTTTTCTGCCGCTCAAGACGCTGCTACAACAGCAAGTGAATTTTATAAAGAAATAACTTTAGGTCACGCTATTGCATATCCATTTGGCGTTATAGGCGTAGTATTATTCGTTCAAATTATGCCAAAAATGTTAAAGGCTGATATGGAAAAAGAAAGACAACTTTTACTTGTTGGAGTTGAAGAGGAAGAAAGATTTAAAGGCAAAAAACTTTTTGAAATAGAACCTTTTGGCTTTGCTGCTTTTGGTATCGCTATTGTTTGTGGTCTTTTATTAGGCTCAATTAAAATTCCTTTAACAGGCAATGGTTATACGGGTGCTTGTTTCTCGCTTGGAACAACAGGTGGCGTGCTTATTATGTGTTTAGTGTTTGGTCATTTTGGTAAAATTGGTAAACTTTCTTTCCAAATACCGATGGCTACTTTAAAAGTATTAAAAGAACTTGGTTTAGCACTATTCTTACTTGGCGCAGGTGTAGACGGTGGTGTTGCTTTAGTTGAACAAATTTCACAATATGGTGCTGGAATTGTTGCTTGGGGCTTTATAGGTGGTGCAGTTATGACGGTTGCTCCATTAATTGTAGGATTTATTCTTGCAAAGTACCTTTTAAAATTACCACTTTTAAACAACCTTGGCTCAATAACTGGTGGTATGACTTCTACTCCAGCACTTGGAACTTTAATAAATACTGCTAAAACTGATAACGTTGCTTCAGCATACGCTTCAACATATCCTATAGCTCTTGTTTTAATAGTTTTAGCGTCTCAACTTTTAATTTTAATATTCTAATTTAATATTTAATTTTTTCGAGTGTACGGGTTTTTCCGTACGAGAGCAGGGGAAGTGTAGCGAAAATCTACCGCAACAGTCATTACCGTTAAAGTCGGATAACCTGCCGAAATATCAAGGTAATAAATTATTTTGGACAAAGGAAATAATACCGATAGACCTTAAAAGGTTAACGCCCTATTATCTTGATAGGGCGTTTTTTATTATCGGTATTGGTTTTATTATGAAAAAATTTTTATCACTCGTGCTCGCGTTAACGCTTGCACTCACAATAGCAGTTTTTACTGCTTGCAAAAAAGAACCACTTGTTATTAAAGAAAGCGATACTTACGTCGTTATAAAAGTAGAAACCGACAAAACCGACTTAACTTTGGCAAATTATATGGCAAGTTTAGAAGAGTATAAAGATATGTTCGTTATAAAAAACGGTATGGTAGTATCTATTAACGGCATTGAAAACGCAGCCGACTGGTCAGCGTGTTGGATGATTTATACCGACGACTATCGTGAAGAATTTTCAAACTCAGCGTGGGGAACTATAATTTACAAAGATAAAACTTATAATTCTACGGCGTTTGGGGCAGAAAAACAAATCGTTAAGAACGATTGCACTTATGTTTTCGTATATCAAACTTTTTAATTTATGAAATCAGCAAAAGAAATTACAACAATAAGCCTATTTGTGGCGCTACTTATAGGTGGGCAATTCGCACTTAGTGGAATTAGCGGAATAGAAATAGTAACCGTGCTTTTTACTAGTTTTTGTTTCTATTTTGGAATATTAAGAGGGTTAGTTGTAGCAACGGCGTTTTCGCTACTAAGGTGCTTTATATTCGGCTTTTTCCCAAATATTATAACGTTATATTTAATTTATTATAATTTAGTAGCGTTAATTTTCGGTCTTTTAGGAAACGTTTTTTTAAAGAATGTAAACGTAAAAAAACTAATAGTAGTGACGTTAAGTGCAGTTTTGTGTACGGTATTTTTTACCGCGCTAGACTTACTACTTATGATGCTATTTTATGGTTTTACTTTAAAGGCCACTTGGGCGTATTTTATAGTGGGGCTTCCTACTTTAATTATGCAAGTAATTTGCGTAACGGTTAGCGTTGCGTGTTTGTTTATTCCACTTTTGAAAGTGTATAAAACTATAAAAATTAATTAAAGTAAAGGCTTACGTGTAATTTTTCGTAAGCTTTTTTATTGTATAAAAAAGCACACTAAATAGTGTGCTTTTAAATTTTTTAAAACCCAAATTTTCCCTGCATTATCATATCAATAAGTTCTTTTAGACTTTTACCTTTAATTAAATTTTTTACCTCTTCTAATTCTTTAGAAATAATTTCGTCTAAAACTTTCATGCCTAAAACTTCAACTGGTGCTTTATCATCCGTTAAAATATATTCAGACGGTTCAATTTTTATAAGGTTAGAACAAACTGAAAACATAAGATTTCTTAAAGATTTATCGTTTAAAGTTGTAAAGTTTTTTTCAAGAACTTCTTTTACGTCAAAATTATTTGAAGCAAAAAGTTCTACGTTCCCCCCTGCGTTACAAGTATATACGCTTGAAAACGAGTGTGCTATCGTGCTTTCTAAATAATCGTTAATATTTCCTTCTTTATTAGAGCGCATATTCATATTAACTACCATAACTCCGTTTTCGGTTAGGTGATTTTTAACGCTATTAAAAAATTCTATTGAAGACATTTGAAACGGTATAGTTATATCTCTATACGCATCTACCATAATAACGTCGTATTTTTTATTAGCAGAATCGATAAACGCTCTGCCGTCTGCTTCGTGCGTTTGAATTTCACTTGGCAAGTCAAAGTATTCATGCGCAAGGTTTATTATTTTGCCGTCGATTTCCACTCCGTCTATATTTGATACGTTAAATCGCTTTAAGCATTCTTCGCCAAACGTTCCCGTTCCTAGCCCTAAAATACAAACGGAAATTTCCTTTTCATTCCCGCCTGCAATAACGGGCGCTGCTAAAGCGTAATCGTAATACATTCCAGTTAAATTAGAATTTTTCTTTTTTATAGACTGTACGCCAAAAAGTACGTTAGTTGATAAAATTATGCTAGTATCAGTTTCTTCTACTCTTAAATAGTTATATACGGATTCTCCTTCGTATACGATATTATTTTGCCAAAACGCAACGCCTATATTGTTTGATAAAATACCAAGCGTAAGTGCAATTACGGTAATAGTCGTAGTTTTTACAACGTGTTTTTTAGTGTATATAAAATAGAATAAGCAAACTATATAAAGAACGCCTGCAAAGATAACGAACGTTAAAGCCGTGCCTACGGTAGGAATTGTAACGAAGGTAGGTAAAAACGTACCTATTATGCTACCTATAGTATTACACGCTTCAATAATCCCAACGGTTTTACCGTTTTCGCTAATATCTTTAACGGCAAATTTTACAAGGTGAGGGGTAACCATGCCAAGAACTAGTAGTGGGAATACGAACACGAGTAAACACGATACGAGCGCCGCCCAAATAAGATAGTTTTTAGTTATAAACATTGCAAGAATAAGCGCTACTCCCGATATTACGAATTTACCAAATAACGGAATAAGCATAGTAAAGGTTGCGGCAATAAAAAGCCAAATAAAAAGCCTTGTTGGGCTTTCGTATTTGTCTGCCATTTTACCACCTATAACGTTACCAACTGCCATAGCAATCATAATAGTTCCAATAATAATCGTCCAAACGATTTGTGAAGATGAAAAATATGGAGCAAGAAGCCTTGACGCTCCTAGTTCTATCGCCATAACCGAAGTTCCTGAGAAAAACGCCGTTAAATAATAAATCCATTTTTTATTAGTCATAGTTTTATTTCCATAAAAAGTTTTTTTAATTTTATTACAAATATAATAAAATGTCAATAAGTATGTAAAAGGCTAGTAACATACTAGCCTTATAAATTATTTAATTCTTCCAACGTCAATATTATCTACTTTTCTATTTCTAAGTTCTTTTTCAGGGTGTGGTGCTTCTTCATATCTTAAATCTTCACCAAATTTGTTAATATATTTTTCTATAACTTTATGGCTCGGCGCGTCTTTAGCGTTTTTAACTACTGCTTTTTGATAGTTTTCAAAGGTGTTGTTTTTAGGAAGTTTATTAACTTCAATATAATTTTCTTTTTGAGAAGTGAGCCTAATATTAGTTAAAACTTCACGAATATACTTTTTATTTTCTTTAAAAGAGAGTAGTTCAGGGAAGTCTGGCGTAAATATACAATCGTAATACTCTTTACCTTCGTATTTATAAAGTAAACTTTGAATTTTACTTAAGTGGCGAAGTTCGTCTTCATAGTGAGAAAGCCAAATCCCCTTTAAATATTCGTTAGTTTCATCTTGGTAGCAAGAATAATATAAATAGCACTCGGTATATTCATGCATTAAAGCGCACTCAAGCCAAGAAGTATTAGGGTCTTTTAAACTCTCGTAACCTGATACGTGCTCTTCTTCAATCATTGCAATTTCCGAATATAATTTTCTGCCGTGGTCGGTGTGGTAAAATGCGCCGACGTTCATATAGTAGTTCATAGTTTGTTGCTCTGCAGCCGTTATAATATTTACGTTAAGTTTTGTTATTGGGTCGGCAATACAGAAGTTTACAGGCTTACGAATATCGTCGTAAGGGTGGCGATGTTCGGCAACCGTTGGTCTACCCGGCATAATTTCAGTATAGTGCCCGATAAGTTTTTTATAATTTTGTTTTTCGTCCATTTCAAGCATATCGGTAAATCGATAAAGGTGATCGAAGTCCTCAAGTAGCGCAAAATCAAGTTGATTTTTAACCGACTTGTCTTTTTCGCGCTTTGCTAAAATCGCAGTTAAATCAACGGCAAGTTGTTCGTAACTTAAAGTGGTTTCAAGTATAGTTTCGTTAATAGGTTTAAGTGAAGCAATGCGTTTTTGTTGTTGCTGTTCGTTTCGCCTAATTTCTGCAATTTCACGCCTTAAATCGTTATTCGACGTATGCCTTGCAAACTGATGGTAAAAGGCGTTAGACTCAAACTCCGTTCCGTTCATTAAAATAATGCGCGTTTTAGAGTAGGGAGAAAGTTCGTATTTATCATACGGCTTTAATGCTAAATTTTTCAAACTGTAATAAGAAATTTTGTTTTTGTTTAAATTTTCTATAAATGGGTTCATATTATACCTCCAATTAAATTGTTTCAAATAAATAAGAATAATATACTATAAAAATTATAAAATATAGTTTAAAATGCTATTGCAAAGAATTAAATTTATGGTATAATATAAATGCAAAATGGAAAAATTTTGAATAATTTTTAAAAGAGGCGAATATGGAAAATAATTACAAAGTTATACCAGTAGTGGTTATTAAAAATTTAGAAGATACAATCCCAACCTTACAAGCGCTTGTTGATGGAGAACTTCCCGTTGCTGAAATTACTTTTAGAACGGCTTGCGCAGAAGAAGCAATCCGTTTAGGCGTTAAGACGTTCCCTGATATGTATATTGGAGCAGGTACGGTTATAAATAAAGAACAAGCAGTAAGAGCGTTAAATGCAGGCGCTAAGTTTATCGTATCGCCAGGTTTATCTAAAGAAGTTGCGTTATATTGTAAAGAAAAGGGCGTACCTTACTATCCAGGTTGCGTAACTCCAACTGAAATTATGGAAGCAATCTCTCTTGGGATTGACGTAATTAAATTCTTCCCAGCAAACGTATACGGTGGTCTTAAAGCGCTCAAGGCTTTAGCAGGTCCTTTCCCACAACTTAAATTTATTCCAACAGGTGGTGCAGATTTAACCAACTTAAAAGAATTTTTAGATTATGAAAAAATCTACGCTGTTGGTGGCAGTTTTATGATGAAAGGCGATATCGTAGATAACTGCAAAAAAATTAACGCTATTATTAAAGGCGAATAATTAAAAAATAAATAATAATTATAACTATTAAGGAGATATATAATGAAAAAAGTTATTACTTTTGGTGAACTTATGTTAAGGCTTGCCCCAGAAAATTATTTAAGATTCGTTCAATCTGAAAAATTTGAGGCAACTTTCGGTGGTGCTGAAGCAAACGTAGCAGTATCGCTTGCAAATTACGGAATTGACGCTCACTTCGTTTCTAAACTTCCTACTCATGAAATCGGTCAAATGGCAGTTAACTCTTTAAGAAAATTTGGCGTTAACACTTCTGATATCGTAAGGGGTGGCGAAAGAGTAGGTATTTACTACTGCGAAAAGGGCGCTTCTCAAAGACCAAGTAAGGTTATTTACGATAGAGCATATTCTTCAATCGCAATGGCAAAGCCAGAAGATTTCGATTGGGATAAAATTCTTGACGGTGCTGAATGGTTCCACTTTACAGGTATTACACCAGCCCTTTCTGACGACGTTGCAGAAATTACTTTAACTGCTTTAAAAGAATGTAAAAAGAGAAATATCACTATTTCTTGCGACCTTAACTTTAGAAAGAAATTATGGTCTAAAGAAAAAGCAGGCAAGGTAATGGGCGAACTTTGTAATTATATTGATTACTGTATCGCTAACGAAGAAGACGCTAAAGACGTGTTCGGTATCGAAGCCGATAATACTGATATTTATTCAGGTAAACTTAATAGAGAAGGTTACATTTCAGTTGCTCAAAAATTAACTGAACGCTTTAACTTCAAGGGCGTTGCAATCACTCTTCGTGAAAGTTTATCTGCTAACGACAATAACTGGTCAGCAATGCTTTATACTGACGGTAAAGCAGTATTTAGTAAAAAATACGCAATGCACATCGTTGACCGTGTAGGTGGTGGCGATAGTTTCGGTGGCGGTTTAATTTACTCACTTTTAAATGGTTACGACGCTCAACAAGCAATCGAATTTGCAGTTGCCGCTTCTTGCTTAAAGCACTCTATTGAAGGCGACTATAATATGGTTACGGTTGACGAAGTTAAAAAACTTGCCGAAGGCGACGCATCAGGAAGAGTTCAACGTTAAGCTCTTTCATAAGCCTTATTGATTATTAAAAAGTTCCTATTATGTCGTTATACTCGTCTTAACCCCTTGAAAATACGGCAAGTATTATCATCGGGGATTAAGCCGTGTCTAACTCGTAATAAATCCTTTTTAATTATTCAAACGGTTTATTCAATCGCCTACTCTTTAGAATAGATGATTGGGAGAGAAAAGAGAAAACCGTTTTACTTCATCGCTAATATAAAAAATTTAATTAATAATTCTAAAATATATTGCCCATATTAAATAAGGGGTATATATGATAGAAGATGATGACGGAATTTCTAAACTAGCGTGGGATTTATTCGTTGCAACGGGTGGTGTAAACTATTACTTATTGCATAAAAAAACCAAACGCGATGAAGAAGAAAAAGAAAGGCGGTAATAAATGGAAATTAAAGTAAATGCCTTTGTAATAAAGGCTATCGATTATAAAGACAACGATAGAATACTTACTTTATATTCACTCGAAAAGGGTAAAATTACTGCCGGCATAAAAGGCGTAAAAAAGGCGGGTGCGAAGTTAAAATTCGCATCTGAGCCTTTTTGTTTTGCCGAATATATTTTAGCCGAAAAAGGTGGGAGATATACGGTTATTTCCGCGTCTTATCTAGATAGTTTTTACGATTTAAGGCTAGATATAAATAAATATTATTTAAGCGCGGTAATCTCTGAACTTCTTAGCGTACATACCGAAAGTGAAATTTCCGACCCCGAATTATTCGATTTAGCAATTAATGCTATAAAAAATATTTGCTATCAAGATAACGAAATATCTCATCTTGCTAATTTTCTATTTAAGTTTATTGAAAATCAAGGCTACGGCATAGGAAGCGTTACTTGCGCAGGGTGTGATAGTTTAATTGAGTCTAGAGTGTTTTTTAGGTATAAAGACGCTACCTTTTCTTGTGAAGATTGTTTAATTGACGATTACACTGAAATAAGAAAAGAAACCTATAACGCGCTAGTTAGTTTAATAAATAACCAATACGATGCGTTAAAAGATAATCAAGACGGCGCAAAAATGCTAGTATTCTTTTTATCGCACTATTTGTTTGTAAAAACCGACTTAAGACTAAAAAGCGTACAAGCGTTGAAAAATTTATAAGAAAAAACTGCGACTGTCGTCGCAGTTTTTTGCTTCTTAAAGTAAAAAATAAAACCCTTGCAAGCAAGGGTTTTAAATTTTGTTTATTAGTTAAATTTAGCCTTATATGATTTAGAAAATTTAACGTTAGGTGCTTTGCAAGCCTTAATAACGACTTTTTCACCGTTTAATGGGTTAACGCCAATGCGTTCTTGTTTTTGTTTAAGTTCAAAAGTAGCAAAGCCTGAAATGTGAACGTATTCGCCGTTTTCAAGACACTCAGTAACAGTGTCAATAAACTTTGCAAGGCAAACTTCAGCCTCCTTTATAGTAATATTAAGCCTGTCCGCATAAACCCTTGTAAATTCGCTTTTATTCATAAAAATCCCCCTTTTTGCGTATTTTACGCACAAATATATAAATATTATACCATATCCTATATATTTTTCAATACTTTTTTAAAAATTTTTTATTTTTTGTAAAAAATAGTGTTAAATTAAGTTGTTTTATTGTTTATTATATAATATATTGACAAATTGAATAAATAATATTAAAATAATATAATAGGAAACGTATTTGTTTTTAATAAGGATTTTTATGATTAATAAAGAGAAACTTTTAGAAAAACTTGAGGGTAATGGAAATTTATCTAAATCAGTTTCATTAAAAAAACTTTTGAAACTTGAAGCAAATAATCCCGAACTAGTTCCCGTTCAAAAAGAACTTGCTCCATTACATTTTTCAAGTAATATATATTATTCTTTATATTCACCAACAATGTGCGCATACTACGCGCATAAAAGTGGTTGTTTTGCCATTTCTATTAACGACTATGCCACCGTAAAGTGTTATAAAGAATTAAAAAAAGCATGTGAAATTTTATCACTCCCTTACGCTTGTGGTTATCACGTAGAATGTAAGCCCCTATTTAATGAAAAAAAGGCTGTTTTATACGGATACGGCGTTGCATTTAAAGATTACAAGAATTTAAATGAAGAATTATCTTTTGTTAGAGTCGCAAAAAAACAGGGTTTAATAAAAACTATTCAAAACATAAATAAAACTATATCAAGTTATGGTATAACTATACCTACCAAATGGGTTATTAAAAACAAAAACTCTATTACAGAAAAAAACGTAGCAAAGGTATTTTCTGATATTTTAATTAAAAAGTTTGGTAAAGACGAGGCGTTATTAGACTTTTTAAAAACCGCATTAAAAATTGATAGTTGCGAAAACGACTTAAGGTTTTTAAAAGAACAAGAAAATTCTTATTTTGAAGAAGATTTAGCAAAGGTTCTTTATACTAAATATGGATTATTAAAGGGGAAAGACAAGAAGGAAGACGCTAAAAAGTTTATCAAAATAAACGAAAAATACGGAGTTATTTCGGCTTATAGGGTACAAATTAAAAATTACGATGAAAAACAACTTAAAAATATTGCAGATACGTTGTTAGATAACGGATTTAACGCCGTAACTTTTAAGTGTACGGAAATAGAAAGTAGCGAACTTGATAAAATCGTAAACTATTTCTTAGATAGGGGAATAATTGCTATTTCTTTATATAAAATGGGGCTTCCACGTCAGCATATGCCAACGCTTGAAGCGTCTAATCAACTTTATTTAAATTCTTTAGCAGTTATTGGAAACGCAATCTCCGTAAACTGTGATAGTAATGACGGGCTTTTCGGAATAAATATGATAAACGATTGCGAAAATCTTAAAAAGAGAATAGAAATCTTTTCTAATATAGTAAAAGGAAAAAGGTAATGACTAAAAAGACTTTCGATATAACTAGTCAATTAAAAGGGCTTTTTGGCGATAACAGTGAAAGCGATTTTAAAATACGGGTATCTAATATTTCAGATACCTTATTTTCTATTGCTAAAGAAAACGCTGGGAAAAAGTTTGATTTAGTTTTTAACGAAAGTGATTATTTAAAGTTCGGGAAAATTGTAACTAGTGCGCTTAAAAGGGCTTGCGCAGAGTTTTCCACTCTACTTATAGAAGAGAAAAGTTTTGACCATAGTAAAAATAAATCCTTTTTTCAATTTAGTGGCGAAATAGTTATCGTAGTAGGTAGTTACGATTTAATTTCTATAACTTCATATTACGCATCGCTTAAAAATAAAGAAACATACGTTGTGTTAACCGAGCCTAGTGCAGAATATTTACTTATAGATAAGGCGAGAATTCCAGCAAACGGATTGCACGTTTTAGTTGATAGCGTAAAACCTAAAGCAATAATTATCGACTTAGATATTTTAAATAAAGCGCCAATAAAATGCTTTCAAGAAAGTTTTATAAACGTAATGAGTAAACTTTTAACGTTAATCGACTACAAGTTTAGAGTGTTAATAACGGGTGAGCAGTTTGACCTTTTAAGTTATCAAAATATAAAAAATGCTATTTCGCTCGTTGCAAGCATTAATACTTATGAAAATCGTAAAGACGTTTTGATTTATGCGGAATTAGTTCTTGCAGTTGAAAGAAAACGCGCAAGCGCTTTATTAGACGGCGCCGTGGAACTTTATCAAGAAGCGCTAGGGTTATTTTCTTCATCTATATATAAAGGAGACAGGCTTTTAACTTCAATGCGCATAATTGGCGAACTTTACGAAATGCTTTTCACTAACGATTTAGGGAATTTACTAAGTGTAGCAGATTACAATCAAGATATAGAGTTTTTAGAAAAAACTACGGGGAAATCTGGAAATTATTTTAGAAAAAACTTAAACGTTCCAAGCCCTAAAAGAATTGAAATTATAAACAAAATAATAAGAAAAACTAGAAGTGGGTTTGCAAAAGAAGTTGAATCGGTTCTATACGTTCTTAGTGCGATAGAAAAAGTTTACAATTCTTTTTGTAAAAAAGATGAAACGCAAGAGAAACTACCTTTTAATACAAAACGCGAAGCGTTACTCGTTGCAACTTATTTATCTGATAAAGTAACAATACTTTCTCATATGCGCGATATGGGTGTTTTAAAATGTGTAAACGTAAACTACACTAAATAAAGTATAAAAATTATTTTTTAAATAGTATAAAAATTAAATAAACAGTTAATAATTCCAACTACAAGCACGTAGGAGGAATTTTTTTATGCATAAAAAACTTTGCGCTATTTTAGTTCTTGTAATTTCTTTATGCTTGTATCTATTTAGAAACGGTTTATTTGTTGGTGAAGAAGTTCAAATTGTAAAAGGTAATAAATCGTCAGGTGAGTTTTATACCCAAGTAAATTTACCGTTTAATGAAAAAGTAGGAGTATTTAAAACTTACAACGTTAATTACAACTATTTTGAAGTTATTGATAAGTACGACGCAAAATTAACTCATATCGAAAGTGTTAACGGCGTTACTTGTTACTATTTTTACAGTAAAAAATTACCGTTTAAAGAAATTATTAAAAATAAAAAAGTCAACTTACAAATTGCCGTTAGTGAAGAAACGATAACTATAGGAAGCCCTATAATTTACGGTGGATATTAATACATATTGGGAGGTAATTATGTCAGAAAAAAATTCAAAAACTATAAATTTTATAAAAAAGAACGTATACTATTTCGTGTTTATTATTTGTTTAGCGGTATTATCGGTAATAACTATTGCGCTCGTAGTAACGTCGAATAGTCAACCTGTAAACGGTGGCAACACTATTGAAAAACCTAACGACGATAATAATGATAGCACGGGCTCGAACGACCAAAATCAAAATAATCAAAATAAGCCAAGTGATGAAAATCAGCCAAATGAAGATAATCAAGGTGAGGAAGAAGAACAAAAACCCGTTGTTTCAGTTATCGTATTTGATATTCCTGTAAACGGAACTATCATTAAAGATTATGTATCGGCAGGAGTAGTTTATAACCAAACGTTAAACTTATATTCTGGGCACAAAGCGATTGACTTCGCTGCTGAAGAAGGAACGGCAGTTAAAGCAGTATATCAAGGCAAAGTAGAAAGTATCGTAACGAGTAAACTTGAAGGAACTACTTTAACTATCGACCACGGCAACGGTTTAAAAACCGTATATAATAGCATTGAAGTAGATGATAGCATAGTAGTAGGAACTCAAGTAGATAAAGGCGACGTTATAGGAAGCGTGTCAACTAATAACAAATTGGAATATCTCGACGGTGCACACCTTCACTTTGAAGTTTTAGAAAACGGTAAAAAAACCGACCCTTATAAATATCTTTTAACGGAAGAGAAGTAATAAATTTATTCCCCTTAAAGTAAAATACTTTAGGGGGTTTTTAATGAAAAAAATTATAACAATTATACTTGCGTTAATACTTTCGTTTAATATTAGTGCTTGCGATAAAGAGAGTAAACTTTCTCTTTACGAGATTGACGCTATTTTAAATGAAAATTCATTGTCTTGCGAAATGACGTTAAATTACGTTAACAATTCAGGTAAAAGCGTAAGTGAACTTTATTTTAACTTATATCCAAACGCGTTTAGAGAAAACGCTAAAATTAAGCCGATACATACTGAGTATTTTTTAAAAGCCTATCCAAACGGCGATAGTTACGGAAATATTACTATAAAAAAGGTAAACACTAAAAACCAAAACTTAGATTTTACTATTGAAGGCGAAGATGAAAATATTTTAAAAGTAAATTTAGATAGCCCCGTTAAAGTTGGTAACAGTAAGGAAATTTCTATTAGTTTTGACGTTTTAATTCCTAACGTTTTACATCGATTTGGGTACGGAGAAAACACGATTAATTTAACGGGATTTTATCCTATTTTATGTGAAGAATATTTAGGTGAAGTGTATAAAAGCGTGTACTATCCGTCAGGCGACCCCTTTTATTCGAGCGTCGCAGATTATAAAGTTTCTATAACGCTGCCGTCGAGTCTAGTTGTAGCGTCCTCTTTAAGTCCAATAAAAACCGAAATTTTAGAATACAAAACTAAATATTCTTACGAAAGAGAAAAAGTTAGAGATATAGCGTTTATATTATCTAGTAAATTCAATATTTTAAAAGACAAAGTGGGCGAAACCGACGTTTATTATTACTATTTTAACGATGAAAGCCCCGAAGAATCTTTTTCCGTTATAAAAAACTCGTTAGCGTTTTACTCTTCAAAATTTATAAAATACCCATATAAAGAGTACGTTGTATGTGAAGCGGATTTTATTTACGGGGGTATGGAATATCCTTGTTTAACGCTGATTGACAGCAGTTTAAAAGGCGAAGATAGAGCGTACTCTTTAGCACACGAGACTGCTCACGAATGGTGGTATGGGCTAGTTGGCGTTAATCAAAGTGAAGAGGGTTTTATAGACGAAGGATTAACGGAATTTTCCACTTTGCTTTTTATGTCAAAATATTTAAATATGAATAGAAAGGAACACGTAAAAACCATTAAAGAAAGATATAGAGAAATAAGAAAATATTCAGTGCTTTATAGCAGTGAAAAGCGTGCCGTTATGGCTAGGAATTTAGGCTCTTATAAAAATGACGCGGAATACGTTTCTATTGCATATTATAGGTCTCAAATTATGTTTAACGATTGTTACGAATATATGGGAGAAAGAAAGTTCTATAAATTTTTGCAAGCGTTAAGTTCTAATTATAAATATAAAAATATAACGTATAAGGAACTAAAAAATCTTGCAGAGAAGATAAAAAAAGGGAGCGCAAAACTACTTGACGGTTACGTAAACGGCGAAACTGCCATATAAAAAAGGTCTATTTAATTTATATACATAAATTATATTGACAATAAATCGTCAAAATGATAAAATGTTAACAATAGGCGTAAAATGTCTATGCTTATATTGTTAAGGAGTGGGCTTTCAATGAAAAACCTTTTATCAAAAATTTCAGCACTTATACTTGCCGTTGCATTATGTTTATTCGTATTTGGTTGCGGAGATAATACTAGTGATGATATAGTACAAACTACAGGTGAGTATAAGTACAAAATTGCAACGGGAACTCGTGACGTTTTAGATGAAAACGGCGAAGTTGTTTTAGATGAAGATGGCAACGCTAAACAAGAATCATATAAATACTACGTTATTACAGGGTACCAAGTATCAAGTGAAGACGCATTAAAAATGAATAGTGGCGATTTTTCTAGCGTAGAAAAACATCGCAAAATAACAATACCTAAAACGGGTAAAGACTTAGGTGAAAATAACGAATATCCTGTTGAAGAAATCGAAGGTGGTGCGTTTACTAACCAAATCATTTTAACGGACGTAGAAGTTGGCAATAACATCAAAAAAATAGGCGAAGGTGCTTTTGCAGGTTGTACTAACCTTAAAACTTTATCTTTACCTTTCGTTGGCGAATCTAAAGAAGCAACGAATTCTTCTAGAGTATTTGGTCATATCTTCGGCTCTTCTGCAACTACTGATGGGAATTTAGAAGTAACTTCTAAAATTACTGAAAGAAAGGATCAAGACGGCAATTCAATTTTAACAGAATCAACCGTAACGTTTAAAGTTCCAACTTCATTACAAGAAGTTAACTTAAAATCAAGTGATATAACCAATATTTCAGAATGCGCTTTTTACGGAATGGCGATGATTAAAAGGGTAATTTTACCTGACAGTGTAACTGAAATTGATTCTCACGCGTTTTACGGCTGTTCAGGTCTTTTAGAATTCAACCTTAATAAAACCGTAACCGTTTACGAAAGTGCTTTTGCAAATTGTTCTTCACTTAAAACCGTTAATTGGGGAGCAGTTGAAGTTATTAAACAATCAGCGTTCCAAGGCTGTACTTCTTTAGGTACTAAGAAATTTATAGTTGATAGCAATGAAGATAATGAATCTACGTTAACCGTTAAACTTCCATCAAGTGTAAAAGAACTTGGCAAAGGAGCGTTTAAAGGTTGTGCGGGCGCTAAATATTTCGATATTAAAGGCACTAGTTTAACAGTAATTGATAACTCTGTGTTTGCTGAATGCTTATTATTAGAAAAAATCACTATTAACGACGGTATGATTATTAAAGCGGGTGCATTTAAAAACTGTACGAAACTTGCGATAGATACTAATAGCGACGGTAAAAATGATAGTTTCAATATAATCGGTACTTATGAGTCTGAAGTTGGTGCGTTTGATACTTTATCTTAATTAAATAATTTAAGCGAAAACCAAAGTGGTTTTCGCTTTTTTATACCTATAAAAATAACGCAACTACTTACGAGTTGCGGTATTTACGTTTATTTTAGAATTTATAATCTTTATAAGGGATTTTTGCAATTTCTCTTTTGCCGTTATGAATAGTATCAAAAGTTATATATTTATTATCTCTTGTAAATCTAGCGTGAAGGTCGCATCTAATATCGCTATCATCATTTTCAAGTGGCTCAGAGTAAACTTCTAAAAGTTGCCTACATTCGCCGGTAGCTGGATTCATTGCAAAAATTGGGCGATAATCTATTTTATCACGAGGATACCCGTCTCCCATAATATATTTACCGTCTGGCGATAACGAGCAGTGAATATCTTTTTTATCTAAGCATACGTTTTGTTCGCTTAAATTTTCAATATCTTTTTGATATTTTCTAAAAGTTACTTCACCTTTAACACCAATAGAGTATACGCCTGCATTTTTATCATAAGCGCCAGGTTTACCACCTAATTGCATATGCGCGATAATTTCGTCGCTATTAGCCCACCAATAGTGAGAGTAATAACTATCTAAAAGTACTGGGGTTATATTGCCTTCTAAATCAGATACTAAAACGCTAGTTGTCCAAGGCCAAATACCCGGTCTTGGGAAACGCCTTATAAGCATAACGAACTTATCAGAGCCCGTGTTAAAAGTTATGTGGTTTACTAAAATTTTGTCTTCAGGAGTAAAACCGCTATACTTGGCTATTTTTTCATAACTAAGTATTTGTTTAGATTTACCCGAATGCATATCGATTAAGAAAACACCGTCGTCTTTTGGGGCTAAAACGTCGTAAAATTTATCTTTAAAACCAGGATAACCGTAACCTGGGCGATAATCAAAAATTCTACTAAAGTTTATACCTAAACCATATTTACCGTCTGGGGAGATGCTTGCGGCAGCCCTATCGGTATATCTAATCTCACCAGTTTTAAGGTTGTGAATAGCAGTAGCGTAATCATCTTTAGTTCTTACGTTGTAATAAACTACGTTGTCATCATCTCTTGAATATTGAAGTAATGCACCTTGTTGGAAGTTCCAAGCAGTAGTTTTTGCAAACGGAGTGAACTTTCTATCGTTCAAAATACCAAGTTCAACTTCATCGGATGCAACGTTATCCCTATCCATAAACGTCGCTCTATGGCAAAGGTGGTTTTGACCTTTGCTATCAGTTGCGCGAAGGTCGTAATAAGCAAAGAAATAATGACCGTCGTCATCGGGGGTTATTATTTCTACTTCTTCTTCACTGTAATAGTTAGGATTTAAGTTTATGCCTTTCATTTTTGTTCTCCTATATAATTTAATGTGTTTGCATAAGTAAAATTTTGCCGTAAATTAATTATACTTTTTTACAAAGTTTTAATTAATTTTATTATATTATACCTACTATAAATTGTCAATTAGCGCAATGATTTTAATTTAATGATTTTCACTATTGGGTTTAGATTTTACTATTTTAAATATAAAAACTATTAGCATAATTATTGCTATTACAAATAAAACCATTATAATTATATCAACGTAATCTGCAAATAAAAAAGTAAGAAGAGTAATAATAGTTCCTGCTACTAAATTACCTAAAACTAAAGGAAGAAAACTGTTTTTAAAAGATAAATTTAAAAACACTGCTATTGCAGTTCCCGTCCAAACGCCGGTTACAGGGAAAGGAACGGCTACGAAAATGAACAATCCCCATATAAGCATTTTATTTTTTACGTCTTCAGCCTTATCTTGAGAGTTTTTTGCAAGTTTTTCCGCTTTGTTTTTAAAAACGCTCTCAATTTTTTCTACTAACTTTTTAATAAAAGGGATTTTTTTAAGTAGATTAAATATAGGAATTAACAAGAAAAAAATTGGAATACAAATAAGCGAAGAACCTATATAACTAAGAAGAGCCGAAGTTATAAGCGCGTCTTCCCCCAAAAGTAGAGTGCCAATAGGGATTGCGCCTTTTAGTTCAACGAGAGGAAACATTGATATAATTAGCGTTATAAGTTTGCCATTATTAGTAAAAGATTGAAAAAATTCTAATAAAAATTCGCTCATACCACTCCAAACAATTGATTTTAATTTAATTTTACTTTAATATTGTAACATATAAATATCTTTATGTAAAGGAAATGTTTTTATGACACTTCAGCAAATTATGTCTCCAGTGCGTCGCGCTATTGACGATTTTAATATGATAGAAGACGGTGATTTAATCGCGGTAGGCTTATCGGGTGGGAAAGACAGCATTACGCTTTTATCTGCGCTTGCAGGTCTTAGACGTTTTTATCCTAAAAAATTCGATATTATAGCAATAAGGATAGATACGGGGCTTGAATACGATAAGGCTGAAGAAAAGGCTATTGAAGAATTCGTTTTGAGTTTAAACGTCAAATATCACGTAGAAAAAACACAAATAGCAACCATAGTTTTTGATGAAAGAAAAGAAAAAAACCCATGTTCTTTATGCGCAAATATGCGTAGGGGAGCGTTAAACTCTTGTGCAAAAAGTTTAGGGTGTAATAAAGTTGCGCTTGGCCATCATGGCGACGATTTAATTGAAACTTTTATGCTGTCTATGCTATACGAAGGTAGACTTTCGACCTTTCACCCAATAACTACTTTAAGCCGTATGGATTTATCGGTAATTCGCCCTATGATTTATATGCGTGAAATTGACGTCGTATCTTTTTCTAAAGGAAAACCAATACTTCATAATCCTTGCCCAGCAGATAAATTTACGCAAAGGGAATATGCAAAAAAACTGTTTAAGGAAATTAGAAAAGAAATACCTTTTGCAAACGATAACGTCTTAAAAGCGCTAGTTAATCCCGAAAGAAATAATTTAATAGAAAAACCTAAAAAATAAAAATTTTCCGACTTATTAATTCATTAATAGGTCGGAGTTTTTTATATTTATATAAAATGTAAAAAATTTTTTATAAAATAGTTGACATATAGTCCTATCATATATATAATTATTTTGTTTAGTTTTATTAAACAAAAAGTTTACAGTTTCTAATCTTTAGGAGGAATATGGTACTTGGCGATAAAATTAAAGAATTAAGGCTTGGTTGTGATTTAACTCAAGAAGAACTTGCAAATAGATGCGAACTTACAAAAGGGTATATTTCGCAACTTGAAAACGATTTAACAAGCCCCTCTATTGCAACGCTAATTGATATTCTTTCGGCACTTGGAACGACTTTAAAAGACTTTTTTTCTGAAGAAGAAGAGAAGAAAATCGTGTTTAGCGAAAACGATTTTATAGAAAAAAAGCAAGAGGGAATAATTAGTAATTGGCTCGTTCCAAACGCTCAAAAAAATATGATGGAGCCAATGCTTATAGAACTTGATAAAAACGTGGCAACCGAAGAAGATATTCCTCACGAAGGCGAAGAGTTCGGTTACGTATTATCTGGCGAAATAGTTATTCATTTAGGCAAAATGAAATACGTAGTAAAGCAAGGTGAAAGTTTTTACTACACGGCCGATAAATCGCACTACGTTATAAACGTAAAAGACAAAAAGGCAAAATTTTTGTGGATTTCCACTCCACCTACTTTTTAATATAGGGTTTCATTACAATAAATAACTTGATAAAGTGCAAATTTACTACTACATAGTACTGCGTTAAGCCCCTTGGCAAGATGTAAACTCTTCCCTGCGGGGACTTGCCTTGTCTTGCTTGCATTAAATTCGTCCTTTTAAAATCAAGTATTTATTGAATTCAACCCTTTAAGGTAAATTTAACTAGCATTACTACTACGCAATACTGCGTTAAGCCCCTTGATTTTATTCAAACTCAAAAAACTTATAATTTATATATAGAGGTATTTACTATGGCAAACAATACAAAAGAACGTAAAATTATTGAACTTATTAATATTTCTAAAGAGTACGACGATACTCCTGCCGTTAGCGACGTAAACTTATACGTCAAAAAGGGGGAGTTTATTACATTTTTAGGCCCGTCTGGTTGCGGTAAAACTACAACGCTTAGAATGATTGCAGGTTTTGAACTTCCAACCGAAGGTAAAATTTTACTTAACGGAGAAGATATTACTAATCTTCCGCCACATAAGCGCCCTGTAAATACCGTTTTTCAAAGATATGCGTTATTTCCTCACCTTAACGTTTATGAGAATATTGCATACGGACTAAAACTTCAAAAGTTAAAAGTTACTTATGAAGACACGGTTGGTAACCGTATTGAAAGAATTGAAAAATATACCAAAGAAGAAATTGACGCTAAAGTTAAAAAAGCGCTTAAAATGGTTGACCTTGAGGACTTTGAAAAGCGTAGCGTTACAACCTTATCAGGTGGTCAACAACAACGAATTGCAATAGCACGCGCTATCGTTAACGAGCCTGAAATTTTACTTTTAGACGAACCGCTTGGCGCTCTCGACTTAAAAATGAGAAAGGACATGCAGTTAGAACTTAAAGAAATGCACAAAAAACTTGGCATTACCTTTATTTACGTTACGCACGACCAAGAAGAAGCGCTTACAATGAGTGATACCGTTGTTGTTATGAAAGACGGTAAAATTCAGCAAATTGGCACTCCACAAGATATTTATAACGAGCCTAAGAACTCTTTTGTTGCGGATTTCATCGGCGAAAGCAATATATTTAGTGGAACGATGGTTGGCGATAAAAAGGTTAGGTTTATTAACAAAATTTTTGATTGCATTGACGATTTTGAAAAAAATGAAAAGGTTGACGTTGTAGTTAGACCTGAAGACGTTGAAATAGTACCCGTTGATAAAGGTATGGTTGTAGGGAATATTATATCAACTATATTTAAAGGCGTTCACTATCAAATGACTATGATGGTCGGAAGAACGGAAGTCGTTATGCAAAGCACTAAATATTATCCTGAAGGCGAAAAGGTTGGCATTAACATTTCTCCAGATAATATCCACATAATGCATAAAGAGTTCGTTTCTAACGTTTACGACGGTTATATTACTAAAAACAATACCGTTTGGTTTGCCGATGGTGAATTTGCGTGCGACGTTACTCAACTTTACGAAGGTTCTCGTTTGGATGAAGAAGGGTATTTAATTACTAAAAACGGCGAAAAACTCGACCTTACTGACGTTGACGTTAAAGTTGAAGTAGGTCTTAAAGATATTGAAATTATCGATAACGACGAAGACGGTAACGCGTGTGGCTCTATTATATCTATAGTATATAAAGGCGACCACTATCAAGTTATAATCCGTACTGACGACGAAGAAGAAGATTTCGTTTGCGATACCGTTTATACTTGGAACGAAAACGATAGAGTATCAGTTAAAATTCCTAAAGAAAAAATTAAACTTACGTTAAAACAGGAGAGCAAAAGATGAAAGGAGCAAAAGTTATTTCTAAAGAGCCTTTCTTAAGCAAGAATAAAGGAAATGGGATTTTTAGATTTTCTAGAAGTAGGCTAGCAATTCCATACGGGCTTTTTCTATCGGTTTTCGTAGTGTTTCCGTTACTACTCATAATTTATTATGCATTTACTTCTAAAACGGGAACGTTTAGTTTTAATAATTTTACGGCGTTTTTTACCGAGCCTACTAATATTAGTACGTTAATTATAAGTATTTTAGTAAGTTTCGTTGTAACTTTACTTTGTTTACTTATTAGTTACCCCGTTGCTTATATATTATCAAGGCTTAAAAATAGCAACTTAGCGTTCGTATTGCTTTTATTATTTATTTTACCAACTTGGCTTAACTTCGTACTTCGCGCAATGGCAATGAAGGAACTTCTTTCTTTTATTGGTATTCCACTTGGAAACGTTGCTAGTATTATTGGGCTAGTTTACGATTTTATGCCGTTTATGATAATGCCACTTTATTCAACACTTATAAAAATGGATAAAAGTTTTGAAGAAGCGTCAAGCGACCTTGGAGCAAGTAAAGTTAAAGTGTTTACGTCAGTAACGCTACCACTTTCTATGCCGGGGATTATTAGTGGCGTTACTATGGTATTCTTACCGGTTATGAGTTGTTACGTTATTACCGACGCGTTTAGTGGTAGCACGGGTTTTTCACTTATCGGTAAACTCATTGCAAAATGCTTCCTTGGCGAAAACGGCGCACCTATCCAAATTAACGAAGGTGCGGCAATTTCCTTAATAATGCTCGTTATAATGGTAGTAACTATGCTTTTAACGGGTGGATTTAAAAATTCAGATACTGCAAGGGGGTCTAATTTATGATTAAAAAATTACTCTCTTTAGGTTATATCATTTTAGTTCTTGCATTTATTTATATTCCTATATTTATGCTTATAATATACTCGTTCAATGGAGGTAAAAATATAGGCGTATGGGAAGGATTTTCGTTTAAGTGGTACGGTAGGCTCGATACTATTAAAGACGTTGTTTTAAACACCGTGCTTCTCGCATTAATATCGGCAAGTATTGCTACTATTTTGGGGACTTTAGGTGCAATAGGAATATTCTATGGCAAAAATAAGTTTAGCAAATACGTAAACGTGGCTTCACAAATTCCCGTTGTTAACTCGGAAGTAGTAACGGCGTGCGCTTTAGTTATGCTTTTAATATTAGTTGGGTTTACGAACAGGTCTTTGTTTGGTCTTTACGTTGGGCACGTTATTTTATCCGTACCTTTCGTCGTATTATCGGTTATACCAAAGTTAAAACAAATGGACTCAAGTTTATACGAAGCGGCACTCGACCTTGGAGATACGCCTTTTCAAGCACTTTTCAAAGTTGTTATTCCACAAATACTACCAGGTATATTTACGGGCTTTATGCTTGCTATAACTTTATCTTTAGACGACTATATTATAACTGCAACCCTTTCTCCACTAGGCTACGATACGATAAGTACGGCAGTTTATAAATCTATAGCGTTAACGACTGCTCAAGCAAGTAAAAACGTTCCGGTTTATAGAGCTCTTACTACAATTATCTTCGTTATTACGGTAGTAATAGTAATTTTAATGAACTTAAAGTCTAAAAAAACTCAAAACAATAGGAAATAAGGAGTTCTAAAAGTGAAAAGATATTTTATTTTAATTTTAGCGTTCATGCTTTCACTTTCAACTTTTTTAACGCCATCAAATAAAGTTAAAGCAAAAGAAAAAAACACTTTAGTAGTTTATAGTTGGGAAGATTATCTTGACCTTGGCTACGAAGAAGAAGATTTAGAAGATTTGTCAGACTCGTTATTAGACCGTTTCAGTAAAGATGAACTTTTAATGGGTTTAACCGATATTTTTGAAGAACAAAATCCTGGTGTTAAGGTAGAATATAGAACTTTTGCCACCAACGAAGAAATGTATAATGAACTCATTAATAACCCAGACGGCCCTGATTTAATCTGCCCGTCTGAATATATGATAATGCGTATGAAAAGCGAAGGGCTTATAAAACCTTACAAAATTCCTAATTCTTGGAAGGAATACGGCTCGCCTTATATAAAATCGGAATTTGAAAGGCTCGGGTTAACCGAAGGCGATGATAAAGTTTACGCAACTGGTTATATGTGGGGCACTATGGGTTATATATTCAACTTTGCTAACACAGACCCTAGCGAACTTATAAATTGGGACTCGGTTTTAAACTCTAAGTTTGATAAAAAAGTTACTATCAAAGACAGTATTAGAGATACCTACATTTTAGCAGTTGGCGCAGTTTACGAAGAAGAACTTAAAGCGCTCGACCTTAAGTTAAAAGAAGGTAATATTTCTAGCGAAGAATACACTAACCAAATCGCCGAAATTTTCAATAGAACGGACGATGAAACCATTAATAAAGTTGAAAAGTTTTTAAAAAATCTCAAGCAAAAACTTTACGGCTTTGAAGTTGACAGTGGCAAAAACGATATGTTAACTGGTAAAATCGAAGTCAACTTTGCATGGAGTGGCGACGCCGTTTATACGATTGACGAAGCGGAATCGGCAGGACTCGAATTTGGATATATCGTACCCGAAGAAGGTTCTAACGTATGGTTTGACGGCTGGGTTATGCCAAAGAGTGCCAATGAAGAACTTGCAACTAAATTTATTGACTTTGTGTCTCAAGAAGAAAACGCAATAAGGAATATGGAATATATCGGTTATACGAGTTGTATGGCGCAACCCGAAGTGTTTAATTACGTTTTAGAAAACCAAGAAGAAGGTGAAGAAAAAATTGATTTAGGATACTTCTTTAAAGGTATTGATTACGTTGGCGATGAGTATAAAGTATCAGTTAGTAGTGCTTATGGGCGACTTGCTACACAATATCCTGATTTTAATACGGTTAAACGCTGTATAGTTATGGATAATTTTAGCGAAGCCGATTTAGAAAAAATTAACGATATGTGGAATAGGGTGAAATTTATAACTTTTCCCGTTTGGCTTATTTTAGCAATAGTCGGCACGGTTGTTTTAGGATTAATTGCATTTATACTTATTAAGTTTAAAGATAGAATTTTTATTAACGTAAAAAATCTAAAAAAGTATAGAGTAATTAAAAAAGAAAAAATTAGATAATTTAAAAGGCGCTTGAAATTTCAAGCGTCTTTATTTATTCTCCTAAAATTTGTTTATTATAGTTTTCTATGTTTTCTTTAATAGTTTTTTCCGCCACGTCGTGCGAGCCAACTTTTAAAACGTGAACTTCTTTATTTTCTAGTTTTTTATAAACTGATAAGAAGTGCTTAAGTTCGTCGATAATATGCGTTGGAAGTCCCGTTATATCTCTATAACAATTATATTGTGGGTCGCCGTAAGGAATTGCTATTATTTTTTCGTCGGTTTCGTCGTTATCCGTCATAAATACTACGCCAATAGGATAGCACCTAACTAAACTCATTTTTTCAATCGGTTGACTACATAATACGAAAACGTCGAGTGGGTCTCCGTCGCCCGATAACGTTCTAGGAATAAATCCGTAGTTCATAGGGTAGTGCGTACTCGTATAAAGAACTCTATCTAGTATAATAAGGCCTGTTTCCTTATCAAGTTCGTATTTATTTTTAGAGCCTTGCTCAATTTCAATACACGCCACGAAATCGTGGGATTTAATTCTTTCAGGACTAATATCTTTCCAAATATTCATAATATTCTCCTTTATTAAAATGGTTTAAGATTTTAATTTAAGTTTATTAAAAAGTATTTTATCGCTAATAAGTTTGCCTGCGCCTATAATTATAGAAAGTTCAGGCTCCTTTACAATATTTATTTTATAGCCGAGTTCCTTAGTAAAATAATCTTCTATGCCGTAAAGTTTACTGCCACCACCTGTTAAATAAATGCCGTTTTTAGTAATTTCCTTAATGCAATCAGCGTTGAGTTTAGAAAGTACTAAATTGACTATTTCCGCTGTTTTTTTAGCGTATTCTTGGGTTGGTTTTAATATTTGCGATGCCGATACGTTTAGCGAACGTGGTTTTCCCGATAAAGTTTGCCTTCCTTGGACTACGGTTTTAGTGTCATCATCTAACTCTAAACTTGCAACCGTTCTTTTTAGATTTTCAACTTCACTTTCGGAAAGTGATAAATTAAGTTCTTCTTCTAAGTGTTTAAAAATCATTTTATTTAAAGTGTTACCACCAATTTCGGCAGAAATTCCTGAAATAACACCACTCAAGTTTAAAACGCAAACGGTAGTTTGACCTGCACCAATATCAATAACAGCGTGGCAAGAATTATCAGTAAGCGGAGCGTCGGCACCTAATAGGGCAAGAACGGGGGCTTCAGCGCAACTTACGTTATAAAGTCCTACTTTATTAAGCGCATTTTCAAAATGGTTAATAACTTCTCTATCCGAGCCACACCCAACCGTTAAAATTACGCTAGGTGAAAACTCGCCTTTTACCTTTATTTTATTTAAAAAACCATTCAAAAGAGCGCATAGCGCTTTATAATCAGTGATAGTCGTATTGTTTACAGGGCGAATAATTTTAACTTTATCACTTACTTTTCCTAACAATTTTTCTGCCTCAATGCCTATTGCAATAGGTTTTTTATAATTGTTTTTATGTATAGCAATAAGCGTAGGCTCATATAAGACTACGTCTTGGCGCGATTTAAAAATTTTGGTATACGAAGTACCTATTTCTATTGCGATTTTAGGCATTACTGTATCCCCCTTAAAATCTCGGTAATTCTTTCTACGGGAAGCCCTATAACGTTAGATAAACTACCATCTATTTTTTTTACCAAATCAAAACCGTCTTGAATGCCGTAACTTCCCGCTTTGTCAAGTGGGGAGCCGGTTTTTACGTAGTTTTGTATTAATTCTTCACTTAAATTATTAAAAGTTACTTTCGTTACTTCGTGAGATATATACTTAAAGTCTTTAGAGATTATAGCAAATCCCGTTATAACTTCGTGAGTTTTTGAAGATAAAAAGCGTAAAGTTTTTATCGCTTCTTCTTGATTTTTGGGTTTGCCGAAAATTTTACCGTTATAACAAACGATAGTATCGGCGCCTAAAACTATACCACCGTTTAAATTGAAAACGTCAATTGCTTTTTGAGTTGCTAAACTTTCAGCGTATTTATAAACGTTTTTTAGGTTGCATTTTTCTTCAATTAAAGAAGGAATTACTTTAAAATTTATATTTGCGTTCTTTAGTAGTTCCTTTCTTCTTGGAGAATTGCTTGCAAGAATAATTTCCATAATTTTATTTTACAAGGTTTTGTTTAGCAAAATCTCTTATCTCTTCCGTCGCCAACGAAATTTTAGTAATAACGTCTTTCCTATTTAATGGGTTAAGCCAAATACTGTCGTCACGGATAGAAAAGTCTAACATATCAGAGTAGTTTTTATAATTGTATTCAATATGAACGCTTTCAAGTTCCGTACCAGAGTATTCAATAACCCTATCTTCGCCGTACAAGTTAACGAAAAGCGAAGTTTTATGAGAAGTTTGTAAAAACTTGCCGTTTTGTTGTTTTATAAACCCCTTACAGTTAGGCATAGTAAATACTTCTGCTTCAAATTCCATACGGTAATTTCCCGAAAAAACTTCATCGTGAACGTTTTGTTTTTGCCATTTAAACCAATCGGGAATATGTGAAAATTCCGTTTCGCCGTTTAGCGCTTTTAATTCGCCGGTTTCTAACATTTCCCACTGTTTTTTACAAGCGTTGCAAGTTAAAGTAGTAGCGTTTCCTTGCATTTCAAATTCCTTTTTACAGTGAGGGCATTGATATAAAATAGCGTTTAAATTATACGCTCTATTTTTATAAGTAAGTTTCGTTCCACTTTCTTTAAGCCATTTCCAATCATCGTAAACGAAGGCTTTTTTAATTCTATCGTTAATTTCTTGAACTGATAAAGTTGCTATTTCTTCTTGAGAAACTATTTCTTCAACCGTTGCTTCCATTGGCATATGGTTTTGTTTATACTTATTCCATTGTGGGTCGCTTACGTAGTTGCCTTTTGCGTTAATAATGGTAAGTGGCACGTTTAAATATTTAACTAGTTTGCCAAGTGAATCTGGAAGATAACTAGTAGTTCCGTCTAAAGAATACCTTGCTTCAGGGTAAATAACTACGGTATCTTTTAAAGTGTGTATTGCGTATTTTAAGTTTTTCATAAGCGATAAATCGAATATGAATTTTCTTTTACAAATACCACCGACGTTTCTCATTAAAAAATTATCAAAATCATTAAACGCGTCAAGCGCTACAACGTAGTTAATATGAAACGTAGGAATTGCTTTGTATAGAATATAAAAGTCGTTAAACGCACCGTGATTTGCAAGAACTAATCTTGGTCTATCCGGCTTTTTACCTATATACGTTATTTTGCATTTTCTAGGAAGACGCATAATCCAAGAAAGCAATTTTACAAGCCACATAAGAAGTAATGGTTTTTTCGGCTTAGTTTTAAAGTCGTAATGGGTTATGGTTTTTTTCTTTTGCATTCTCATTTAGGCAATTCTCCATTTTGCACGAAGCACTATAATATATATAATAATTATAAAGGCAATATGTATAAAATGTCAAGAATAATAATCTACTAGAATATTTTTAACTTTAATAAAAGGCTAATTTGTTGTATAATTTTTAAATATATGTTAAAATATTTTAAATAAATATAAAGGAGCAAAAATGGTAGATAAAAGAATAGAAAAACTTGCTAAAGTTTTAATAAATTATTCAGTAGACCTTAAAAAAGGCGAAAAACTTTTAATCGAAGCAAAAGGCGTAGATTATATGCTTGTAAACGCTCTTATTAAAGAGGCGTATAAAGTAGGGGCTTACCCTTTCGTTGAAATGTTCGATAATAGAGTTTCAAGAGAAATTTTACTTGGCGAAACTGAAGAATACGCTAAGTTAAGAGCGAAATACGCTTGCTTTAGAATGTCGGATATGGACGCGTATATCGGTATTCGCGGAGGGGATAACTGTAACGAAAATGCTGACGTTCCCGAAAGAAATTTGCAAATTGATAACGAGTTCTACTCTCATCCCGTTCATCACGAAATAAGAGTGAAAAAAACAAAATGGGTGGTTTTAAGATACCCAAATCCTGGCATGGCTCAATCTGCCGGAATGAGTACGGATGCTTTTGAAGATTTATACTTTAAAGTTTGCAATTTAGACTATTCTAAAATGGATAAGGCTATGGACGCTTTAAAAGCAAGGCTCGATAATGCGGATAAAGTTAGAATTATTGCAAAAAATACTGATATAAGTTTTTCTATAAAAGGTATTGGAAGTAAAAAATGTTCAGGGCATTGTAATATTCCTGACGGTGAGATTTATACCGCCCCTATTAAAGATAGTGTAAACGGCGTTATTACCTATAACACGCCGTCTGTTGAAAACGGTTTTAAGTTTGAAGACGTAAGTTTAACTTTTAAAGACGGTAAAATTATTAAAGCCACTGCAAATAATCAAGAAAAGATAGACGCTATTTTTAATACCGATGAAGGCGCAAGATACGTTGGCGAGTTTGCTTTTGGCGTAAATCCTTATATAACTAATCCTATGGGCGATATTTTATTTGATGAAAAAATTTCCGGCTCAATTCACTTTACTCCAGGCGCTTGTTACGACGATTGTTATAATGGTAACGTATCGGCAATTCATTGGGATTTAGTTCAAATTCATACCCCAAAATACGGTGGCGGGGAGATTTATCTTGACGGTGAACTTATAAGAAAAGACGGATTATTTATTCCTGACGACTTAAAATGCTTAAATCCCGAAAACTTAATGTAAAAATTATAGCAAATTAAAGTGAAAGCACTTAAAATTATTTGACTTAAGAATGCGTTCATTGTATAATATTTGCTAGTGAATAATAAATAAATTAGTTAAATTTTTAACAAATGTTAATTTTAGGAGGACTATTAAAATGTCTAATGTAAAAGTTGCAATTAACGGTTTTGGTCGTATTGGCCGTTTAGCTTTCAGACAAATGTTTGATGCTCAAGGCTACGAAGTAGTAGCAATTAACGACCTTACAAGCCCAAAGATGCTTGCTCACCTTCTTAAATATGATACTGCACAAGGTGGTTTTGCTGGTAAATTCGGCGAAGGTAAGCACACTGTAGAAGCTACTGATAATTCTATTATCGTTGACGGTAAAGAAATTATTATTTATGCTAAAGCAAACGCTGCTGAACTTCCTTGGGGTGAAATTGGTGTTGACGTTGTTTTAGAATGTACAGGTTTCTATACTTCTAAAGAAAAAGCAATGGCTCACGTAACTGCTGGTGCTAAAAAAGTTGTTATCTCTGCACCTGCTGGTAACGACCTTAAGACTATCGTTTTCAACGTAAACCACAATACTCTTGATTCTAATGACCAAGTTATTTCTGCTGCTTCTTGTACTACTAACTGCTTAGCACCAATGGCTAAAGCACTTAACGATTATGCAGCAATTCAATCTGGTATTATGACTACTGTTCACGCTTACACTGGCGACCAAATGATTCTTGACGGTCCACAAAGAAAGGGCGATTTAAGACGTTCTAGAGCAGGCGCTATGAACATCGTTCCTAACTCTACTGGCGCTGCTAAAGCAATTGGTCTTGTTATTCCAGAACTCAACGGCAAACTTATCGGTTCTGCTCAAAGAATTCCTACTGCTACAGGTTCTACTACAATCCTTATCGCAGTTGTTAAGGGTAAAGACGTAACTAAAGAAGGTATCAACGCTGCTATGAAGGCTCAAGTTACTGAATCTTTCGGTTACACTGAAGACGAAATCGTATCTTCTGACGTTATCGGTATGAAGTTCGGTTCACTCTTTGATGCTACTCAAACTATGGTATCTAAGATTGACGATGAAACTTACCAAGTTCAAGTTGTTTCTTGGTATGATAACGAAAACTCTTACACTTCTCAAATGGTAAGAACTATTAAGTATTTTGCTGAAATCTAATTTGAAAGCAAATTTAATAAAATAAGCATAAGCACACTACGTTTTAAACGTTAGTGTGCTTATTTTTGTTGTTTAATCTATATTTTCGTATTTATTAAAGAAATTTTTAACGTACTGTTTCGGAGTCGTATTCTTTGCTCTTTTAAAAACGTAATTAAAATAACTTTGAGAAGAAAACCCACATTCATAGGCAATTTCCGTTACCGTTTTACTAGTAGAAGTAAGTAAATTTATCGCTTTTTTTAATCTTTGTTCTTCTACGAAATCGTGTAAAGTTTTTCCCGTTGAAGATTTAAAAAAATTGTGAAAATAGATACTGCTAAATCCAATACGTTTTGAAATAGCGTTTAAAGATAAGTCTGAAGTAAGATTGTTTAATATATAATTTATAACGTCGTTTACCACTTCGTAAGTGTTTTTGTTTAAAGTTTCTTGAAGTGATATATTTTTAGACTCTTCTAAAATTAAATAAACAAGCTCTAGAATATGACTTTGGAGCATAATTTCTTGATTTTTAGTAGACGCCTCGTACATAAGAGATATTTTTTTAAAGAGTTCTATAAACGTATCTTTTTTATTAGTTTTTATAAAAGTAGGAACTTTTAAAAGTTTATCGTACAATTCGCCGTCTAATAAAATCATATGAACGTAATAGCACTTAAACGGAGTTAAAGTATGCCTTATATCGTTGGGCTTTGCAATTATTAGTAAATCCGGCTCTATTTTCATCTTTTTTTCGTTAACGTAAGAAATTCCACCTTTTTCTAAAGCAATTTCAATTTCATACATTTTAACTTTTCTATTTTTAGAATACGTGCCTTTTTTAAATATTAAATTTGAATTGTAAATTCCCGTTGCTATAACGTTAGGTAATGTTATTTTCATTTTAACTCCAAAACAGTAATAAATCTATCAGATTAAGTAAAATAATGGTATTTTTAAAGTAAAATTTATTATACTATAAAAATAAAAAAAGTCAAGAGGTAAATATGAAAATAACTTGGTTAGGGAAGGCAGGATTACTTTTTGAAACCCCTAAAGCAACTATTATGATTGACCCGTATTTTTCTAACAGTGTAGAAAAGATAAATCCTAATAATTTTAGGCGTGTTAAAATTGAAGATAGTTTTTTAAGTATAAAGCCAAACGTTATGATATTTACACAAATCACATATATGATACTTGCAATTCCATTTTGTATGTGCTAAACTATTTGTATCTTTCATTAGATGACCTCCTGTGATTTTTACTTTTGTGTGGACTACTTAAGTATTCTATCTCAGGAGGTTTTCTTATGCAAAGGTTAACCTCTTTAGAACCACGGGACTATCCCGTGGTTTTCACAAACAAAAAAGAATAACTCCACTTAATTTCAAGTGGAGTTATTCTTTTTAAAAGGCTTTATATAAATAGACTTGACATATTTTAATATTCGTTATAAAATAATAATAGATTTATATGTGCACTAACGTATATTTAATAAAGGTAGGTGTAAAGTGAAAAAATTAACAAAGTTAATAATTAGTTTAACTATGTTATTTATATTGGCGGTTTCATTTACTGGTTGTAGTAAGAAGTCATTAATTACGTTTGACGCAACAGGTGGATTCGTTAATAAAATAACACTAGAACTTAAAACTAATGAAAATTATACTTTACCTACGCCTATTAGAGAAGGATATAACTTTGTATGTTGGCTAGATGGTGAAAAAGAAATTCCTAATCAAGGTGTTTGGTCAATTGATAAAGACGTAACGCTAAAAGCAAAATGGTCGGTAAAAAGTTATAATATAACCTTTAATGCAAACGATGGCGAAATTGGCGTTACAAATTTAGACGTAACTTACGATAAGGAAGTTGAACTCCCCGTTCCAACGAGAAAAGGTTACGCCTTTAAAGGTTGGGAATATAAGGGTAAAACTATTACTGATAAAGTTTGGAAAATTGATGGCGAAAATATCAATCTCATAGCGAAATGGTCACTTATCGATTACGTTGTAACGTTTGATTTAAATGGTGGTCAGTTCTCAGGCAATTATGTAAATACGCAGTCTATTATCATCAATTACGGTGATGATTACGATTTTAGTATATTTAATCCTATAAAACCATCTGCATCTGCGTCTTCAGTAGATTTTAAATGCTGGAAATTGGAAAATGGAACAGAAGTTCCATCCGTTGGCACGTGGAAATATACTGAAAACGTTAAATTGATAGCGTTTTGGGATGAACTTTGGGCAGATACCCCCATTAAATAATCTTCACCAAGCTATAAAAATTAAAAATACAGTGCAAGTGCACTGTATTTTTATTCATAAAATTTAAGTTTTTTTAAAATATAGGTAATAATTATAAAGGAGAATAAAAGTATGATTAAAGTAGATATAATTTCAGGATTTTTAGGTGCAGGTAAAACTACGCTTATTAAAAAATTGTTTGAAAATTCTTTTAAAAAAGAAAAAATAGCCCTTATTGAAAACGAGTTTGGTGAAATAGGTATTGACGGTACTTTTTTAAAGGATTCAGGTATAGAAATTAAAGAAATTAATTCAGGCTGTATTTGTTGCTCACTCGTTGGCAATTTTGAAAAATCTTTACAAGAACTCATTGAAAAATATAGTCCTGATAGAATTATTATCGAGCCGTCGGGCGTTGGCAAACTTTCAGAAGTAGTAAAGGCGGTAGAGGGAGTTAAAGAAGATATTAAACTTAATATTTTATGTACGGTTGTCGACGGTGGAAAATGCAAAATGTATTTCAAAAATTTCGGTGAATTTTACGTTGACCAAATTAGCGAGGCAAATACAATCGTCGTATCTAAAACGGATAAACTTTCTGAAGAAAAGGTAATTGAAGCGTGCGAGTTTATAAAGCAATATAACCCAACTGCAACTTTAATTACAACTCCAATAACTCAATTAAACGGCAAGTTCTTGCTTGAAAATTTAGAAGATAGCGTATCGCTTGTTGACGTTATTATTAAGGAATTAAAAGAAAAACACGGCGAGCATCACCACCACGAGCATCACCACCACGAACATGACCATGAACATCATCATGAACACGGTGAAGATTGTGAATGTGAAGAATGTAAACACGAGCATCACCACGACCACGAGTGTTGTGAACATGAACACGAGCATCACCACGATCACGAGTGTTGTGAACATGAACACCATCACGAGCATGGCGAATGTTGCTGTCATCACCATCATCACGATGCTGACGAAGTTTTTGAAAGTTGGGGAAAAGAAACCGTTGTATCATATTCTAAAGCCGAACTTGAAAGCATTTTAACGGAATTAAGTAGTGAGAATTACGGTATAATATTGCGTTCTAAAGGCGTAGTTAAAGCATCTGATAGCGATAGTTGGTATTATTTCGATTACGTTTCGGGCGATTATGATATTAAACTTGGCTCGCCTGATATAATAGGTAAACTTTGCGTTATAGGTAGTAATATTAATAAAGAAAAAATTGAAAAATTATTTAATATAAGAGGTTAAAATGGGAATTCCCGTAGTAGTTATTCGCGGTATTTTAGAAAGTGGCAAAACAAGTTTTATAGTTGACGCTTTAAAAAACGGCGATTTTGGTGATTTAGGTAAAACTTTAATATTTGCTCAAGAGCAAGGCGAAGTGGAATATAGCGAAGATATTTTAAAAAGTTGTAAATCTAATATAGTTTATTTAGAAAATAAAGAAGAGTGGAACGATACTTTTATAAACGATAAGGTGAGAGAGTTTAAGCCACACGTAATATTTATTGAAGTTAACGAAATGTGGGATTTTGACTCTTTGAAAATGCCACCTTACTTTGATATTCAACAAGTAATGACTATAATTGACGGCACTACTTTTAGCGCGTACTTTAACAATATGCGCCAAAAGTTTAACGATATGGTAAAAGCAAGCGATATAGTTATTATAAATAGATGTAAAGCGTCGCCCGAAACTTCAGGGTTTAAGCGTAGCGTAAAACTTATGAATTCTAGCGTTGCCGTTTTAGCGCTTGACGATTTGGGGCAAGAATTAAAACTTGAAAGCGATTTACCATACTCTTTAAAAGAAGATATTATAAATATTTCGCTTGAAGACTTCGGCATTTTCTACATTGACACTTTTGAAAGTAAAGATAGGTATCAAGGCAGAATAGTAGAGTTTGACTGTATGGCGGTTTTTGATAGAAAACTTCCTAAAAAGTCATTTATAGCAGGTAGGCTTGCTATGACTTGTTGCGTTGACGATATACAACTTATCGGCCATTTAGTAGCGTATAAAGACGATATTAAATTAAAAAACAAGTCGTGGATACACTTAAAAGCAGCCGTTCACTATATGAAGTTTAAAGGAAGTCCCGAAGAACAAGTGGTGTTCGACGCGTTAGAAATAACCCCAATCGAAACGCCAGATGATGAATCGGCGCTTTTAACCTTACGCTAATTTTAAAGCCCTATAAGCGTCGTCATACTGCGTTTCTATGATTTATCGCGTCCGCAATGACCAAAAAGGTCTATTGCGACTACTCTAAATCAAGAGCCAAAGGCAAGAAAGGATATTCCAAGCCTTGCCTAAAAGGCGGATATTAGGCGTCTTATGATAAAAGTTCCTTTGTAGTATGTAAATACAACTTTAGTCACTTTTACCAAAATCCACACAAATCTACACCTTTAAGGTGCGAAGCAATTTAGGGTTAGCAAATTTTTAGTTTAGACAAGGCAAAGACCGAAGATAATAGTAGAGCCTATTATCAAGGGGTTTAACGCAGTATAAACAAAAATTAGCAACCCCAAATCAAGGCTAGGAATATTCTTTCTTGCCTCTACTCGCTTCTAGTGCTTTAAATGGGCACATTATTTAATTTAACGCTCTATTAACTTCGCATTTCTGCGTTACTGCTTCGAATTTTGTCTTCAATGACCACAAAGGTCTATCTCAAACAAAATTCTTGCGAGCCTTGAACTGCTCGTTACTAGTGCTTTAAATGGGCACATTATTTAGGTAGTAGTATATTATGTCATTCTTCGCGCCGACCAACCTGCTCGGCATACGGAGAATCTATTGTGATAAGGATGAGATACTTCAAAAGCCGTTCAAAGCGGGCAATGTTCAGTATGACAGTTTATATATAACTTTATTTCTGTCATTCTTCGCATCGACCAACTTGCTCGGCATACGGAGAATCTATTATAATAAAGATGAGACGTTTCGCAAGCGCAAATAGGGTGCGTCTCTACATGACAGTTTACACTTTACAAAAAAAGGCGTTTCGCTTTAACTAGCGAAACGCCTAAATTTTATTAAATTATTTATTTAAAGTTTCAAGTGCTAAGTTTACAACGTTTTGAGTAGTAAAGCCGTATGCTTCAAAAAGTTTCTTAGCAGGGCCAGATTCACCGTATTTATCAATTCCTAAAATCTTACCGTCTAAGCCTGCGTATTTATACCAGCTATAACTTGAGCCTGCTTCGATACAAACTCTTGCTCTAACCTTTGACGGAATAACGCTTTCTTTGTATTTTTGAGATTGTTTTTCAAAGAGTTCGATACAAGGCATAGAAACCACTCTAGCGTCAACGCCTTGTGCTTTTAATTCTTCTTTAGCATTCATTGCAAGTTCAACTTCAGAGCCGGTTGCAATTAAAATTACGTCAGGAGTAGATTTTTCGCTATCTGCTAAAATGTAACCACCCTTTAAAGAGCCTTCTTTACTGAAGTTGTATTCAGCAAGGTTTTGACGTGAAAGAATAATACTTGCAGGGCCGTTTTCTTTAAGAGCAGAAAGATAAGCGGCAGCAGTTTCAAGACCACCTGCAGGACGGTAAACTTTCATATTAGGCATTGAACGTAAACTAATTAAGTGTTCGATAGGTTGATGTGTAGGCCCGTCTTCACCAACGCCGATAGAGTCGTGCGTTAATACGTATAATACCTTTAAGTCCATAAGTGCAGATAAACGCATTGCGTTCTTCATATAGTCAGAGAACACGAAGAAAGTAGAGCAGAACGGAATTAAACCACCGTGAACTGCAATACCGTTACAAATAGCGCTCATAGCGTGTTCACGAATACCAAAGTGAACGTTTTTACCTTCTTTAGTTTCAGAAGAAAAATCTGCTTCGCCTTTTAAAGTAGTCTTACAAGAAGGAGATAAGTCAGCCGAACCACCGAAGAAGTAAGGAATATCTTTATTAAGCCTATTTAAAACTACGCCACCGTGGTTACGTGAAGCGTCAACTTTTTCAAACTTGAAGAGTTCTTCTTCATTAATTTTTGGAAGTTTACCTTTTAAAGCGTTAGTAAATTCTTCGTAAAGTTCAGGATATTCAGCCTTGTACGCCTTAAGTAATCTCTTCCACTTTCTTTCAGCACGAGCACCGCGGTTTTGAGCGATTTGAGTGTGTTCGTAAACTTCGCTTGGAACAGTGAATTCAGGATAGTCATAGCCTAAATTTTGTTTTAAAGCGTTAATATTGTCTACACCTAAAGGAGCGCCGTGAGTTCCTGCTGAACCTTGGTTAGGAGAGCCGTGGCCAATTACGGTATGACAAACGATAAGAGAAGGTTTATTAGTTTCCTTTTTAGCCTTTTTAATTGCTTTAAAGATATTTTCTACGTTAGTTCCGTCGCCAACGTCAATAACTTGCCAACCTTGTGCTTCGTGGCGTTTCTTAACGTCTTCAGTAAAGGCAATATTCGTATCGCCTTCGATAGTGATTTCGTTATCGTCGTATAAAACGATAAGTTTGCCAAGTTTTAAAGTACCTGCAAGTGAAGCCGCTTCACTTTCAATACCTTCCATCATACAACCGTCGCCACAAAGAGCGTAAGTATAATGGTCTACGATAGGGAAGCCAGGCTTATTGTATTTAGCGGCAAGATGCGCTTCAGCCATTGCCATACCTACTGCGTTTGCAATACCTTGACCTAAAGGACCTGTTGAAATTTCAACGCCGTCAGTCAAATTATATTCTGGGTGACCAGGGGTTTTTGAACCTAATTGACGGAAGTTTTTAATATCTTCAATAGAAACGTCAAACCCATAAAGATGTAAAAGCATATAATTGAGCATAGAGCCGTGGCCTGCTGAGAGAATAAATCTATCGCGGTTAGCAAACTTGCTGTTTTTAGGGTTAAAAACTAAAGCGATTTGCCAAAGGCTATACGCGATTGGTGCAGCACCAAGAGCAATACCTGGGTGACCAGAATTAGATTTTTGAATTGCTTCTGCCGAAAGTACACGAATTGAATTAATCGTAAGTTGAGAATTATTCATTTTCAAATCTCCTTAAATTTTAGAGTAAATTACAAAATATATTTAGTAACGTTCTCTTTTTCTATTACAAATATTATCACAAATTTAAACTAAAGTAAAGTATAAAGAATAATAATTACCTATTTTAATTCAAAAAACATTAAAAAATTATATTTTTATAAGTAGTTTAAATGCAAATGCTTTACTTTTTTGCTTTTTAAAAGTATAATATCTATTACAATCATTTATTATGTATAAACCCACTATTTAGGGTGTTAGGAGATTATCGTGGCTAAGGAAAAACAATTTGTAAAAGATATAGCAGATATGGAAGTTGACTTCCCACAATGGTATACCGACGTTATTTTGAAAACCGAACTCGTTGATTACGGTCCTGTTAAAGGAACTATGGTTATAAGACCGTACGGTTACGCTATTTGGGAAAATATTCAAAACGAACTTAACAAACGCTTCAAAAAAGTAGGAGTTAAGAACGCTTACTTCCCACTTCTAATTCCCGAAAGTTATCTTAAAAAGGAAGCGGAACACGTTGAAGGCTTTGCTCCGGAAGTTGCAGTAGTAACTCACGCTGGTGGAAATAAACTTCAAGAGCCGCTTATTATTCGCCCAACTAGTGAAACTATTATTTGTGATATGTTCGCTAAATGGATGGAAAGTTATAGAGATTTGCCTATTATTATCAACCAATGGGCAAACGTTATGCGTTGGGAAAAAACTACAAGGCCGTTTTTAAGAACGAGCGAATTCTTATGGCAAGAAGGCCACACCGTTCACGCTACTCACGAAGAAGCCGAAGCAGAAACTCAACTTATGCTTAGCGTGTACAAAGAATTTGCAGAAAACGCTTTAGCAATCCCCGTTTTAACAGGTAAAAAGACGGAAAAGGAAAAATTCGCAGGCGCAGTTGCAACTTACGGTATGGAAGCAATGATGCTTGACGGTAAGAGTTTACAAGCGGGCACTTCTCACTATTTAGGTCAAAACTTTGCTAAGTCTTTCAATATGAAATTCTTAGATAAAGACGGCGAACTTAAATACGGCTACTCTTCTTCTTGGGGTGTATCAACAAGGCTTATCGGTGCATTAATAATGGCGCACGGCGACCAAAGGGGTCTTGTAATTCCACCGGTAGTTGCACCTATTCAAGTGGTTATCGTTCCAGTTGCTATGCATAAAGAAGGCGTGCTTGAAAAGGCTAAGGAATTAAAGCAAGCGTTTGAAAACCAAGGAATAAGGGTAGAGTTAGATTCTCGTGACGCTAGTCCAGGTTGGAAGTTCAACGAATGGGAAATGAAAGGCGTTCCTGTTAGAGTTGAAGTTGGTCCACGTGATATTGAAAACGGCAAAATGTTGGTAATGCGCCGTGATACTTTAGAAAAACAAGAATACGCGTTAGGCGACGTTGAAGCAATTTTAAATTTACTTAATGAAGTACAAACTAATATGCTTGAAAAATCAAGAAAAATGAGAGATTCTAGGATTAAAGAAGCAGATAGTTTAGATGGTATTTTAGAAGCAGTTGAAACTAAAAACTTCGTTAAAGCACCTTGGTGTGGTTGCCGTGAATGTGAAGATAAAATTAAAGAAAAAACTCAAGCAACTTCACGTATAATTTCCGAAGATAAAGCGGACAATAAAGTATGTGCCGTATGTGGCAAAAAGGCAGAAAAAATTGTAGTTTACGCTAGAGCATATTAATTTTAGCGTTAAAGGAGAAATATGAGTACAATTAATGAATTAATTGAGTTAGGTTTACCCGTTCAAACGGCAAAAACTTTAATTCTCGTATCTTTTTTAATAACTTCATTAATTACTATAGGAGCATTTGTTTTAAAGGCAATTGCAATAAGAATTATGGCTAAAAATAGGGGGCTTGATAAATTATATCTTGCTTGGATACCCTTTTTTAACTATATCTTACTTGGTAAAGTAATAGGTACCGTATTTTTATTTAGAAAAAAAGTTAACAACGTAGGCGTATTAGTAACGATTTTTGCTCTTATTTGTTTCGTTGTGCAAACGCTTTTGAATTTAGGCTATTACGTTTATAATTTAGGCGAGTTTTTTGGATTTGAAATATTAGATTACGGCTCGGTTTTCGTTGAAAATTGGATGTATCAAAAAGGTGTTTTTTATACGATAATTTATTATTTTTACGACGTTTTGTCGTTAATAGAAATAGTTATTAAGGTTTCCTTTATATTCTTCGTGTTTAGAAAATACGCACCTGAAAGGGCGTTTATATACTCTATCGTATCAATATTTATCGACCCAGCGTTTAGCATATTATTATTCGTTATAAGGAATAGAAAGCCGGATAGTTTTAGTAATTACACTCGCGTTTACGTAAGACCTAATTACGATAACTCGTATAAACAAAACGGTAAACCTGAAAACGACCCGTTCCCTGAATTTAACCCAAATAGTTCTAAAAATGAAAACTCTTCTAACAGTTCAAGTTCAGATGGAGATGATTTATTTAACTAATTAATAAATAGGTAATTATGGAAAAAGTTATATCTGCAATATCAACTGCAAGTGGTGTAGGTGGCGTTGCAATTATAAGATTAAGTGGTGAAAATGTTTTAGATATTTTAGAAAAAATGTTTAAGCCCTTATCTAAAAATATAAAAGTTAAAGATTTCGAGCCGTATAAACTCTACGTTGGCGAAATTGACGGTGGCAGTTTTACCGATTTCGGTATGGCAGTATTTTTCAAAGGCCCTAAGAGTTATACCGGCGAAGATATGGTTGAAATTCACTGCCACGGTGGTTTGGCTATTCAAAGGGGAATTTTAAAGCAAACCTTTTTATTAGGTGCAATCCCAGCAACGAAAGGGGAATTTACTAAGCGTGCTTTTATAAACGGCAAATTGTCGCTTGACTCAGCAGAAGGCTTAATCGATATGATTAATAGCGAAAGTATTGCGGGGGTTAAGGTTGGCTATAGTTTGTATCGCGAAAAGTTATATAATAAAATCAACGCCTTGCAAGACGGATTAACGTTTTCTTTAGCAAGTATCGATGCAGATATCGATTACCCCGAAGAAGATTTAGAAGAAACTGCGCTTGACGAAGTAAAAAAATCTCTTGATAATACTTTAAAAGAAGTAAACGAACTTTTAAATAAGTATAACGACGGTAGTAAAATCAAAAACGGCATATCGGTTGCAATAGTAGGAAGACCAAACACTGGTAAATCTTCAATTTTAAACGCGCTTCTTGATTATGAAAAAGCAATAGTATCATCAGTTGAAGGAACAACGCGTGACGTTGTTGAGGGAACGCTTTTCATAAACGGCGTTAAATTTGATTTTTACGATACTGCAGGTATACGCGAAACTTACGATAATTTAGAAAAATTAGGTATAGAAAGGTCGGAAAAAATCTTAAAATCAGCCGATATAGTGCTACTCGTATTAGACGGGTCTAACGCACTTACCGAAGTAGATAAAAAGATTATTGACGGGGTTAAAGAAAAAGAAGTTATAACCGTTTACAATAAAGCAGACTTAAAAGAAACGGAAAACGCCTTTTCAATCTCGGCAAAAACCGGCAAAGGCATTGAAGAACTTAAAAGCGAAATTTATTCTAAAGCCTTTAAAAACGGCATAGACTTAAACGGGGAATACATAACCGAAGAAAGGCATTTTGTTTCACTTAAAAACGCTAAAGAGAGTTTACTTGAAGCAATTAACAATATAGGAAGCGTTCCACTCGATTTAATAGCGGAAGATATTAAAAGCGTGTGGTCGTATCTTGGCGAAATAACAGGCAAAACTGCAAGTGAAGAAATTATAGACGAAATCTTCAAAAAGTTTTGCGTAGGAAAATAAAAAAGCCGATAAAATCGGCTAAAATAAGCGGATATGGCGGAACTGGCAGACGCGCAGGACTTAGAATCCTGTGGGAGACCGTGCAGGTTCGATTCCTGTTATCCGCACCAAATCAGTATAATCCGAACCAAATACTTATAACGAGTGAGTGGTTCGGATTTACTTTTACTCTTTAATCATTATAACGGTAGGAATTTACGTTCCTACCGTTTTATCTTTTTACGACAAAAAAAGATAAAAATTTCTATTAAAAAGATGTCAGGTGTACAAGAACGTGTACACCTGACTATTGACTTTATTAAAAAGTTATGATAAAATAGAATCACAAACACGAACATATGTTTAGATTATGCTTTGTGTGGGTATATATAATTAAGGGGAAATTTGTCCCCTTTGTTAAGCTTGCGAGCATCGGCAGGCTTTGTAAGCGTGCATTAGTTCGCTTGTGGGATAGCTTCTCACGTTTACCCGAAGTCGTTTTACATAAAGGGAAACAAAACGGCTTTTTAAGGGTTTTATTGTCGTGCAATTTTTTGCGACAATATGCCGTCCTTTTGCTAATAGTTAGTGAAAGGCTTGGAAAGGCTGACCAACTTTTCAAGAAGGCGCGCCAACGTTAAAAAACGGGGTTTGGCGATAGGTCTATTTTGTGGTACAAATTTTTAGGTACTGCACTCTAAAATCGAATACTTCCGGATAAGAATCCGTGTAGAAGTGAACCCATGCGTGGGTGAGATTTTTACACGGATTTTTTTATTCCCTATCGGAAAGGAGATGTGCTTATGTAGAAAAATTAAAACTTAATAATGTGTACGTGGCATTTTGCCCTTACACTTTTTTAGGTCGGTGATAGTTTTATCAGCGACTTTTTTGCACCTTTTTTCAGAATGACCGTGAACTTTTCATTTTTCGTGTCCTTGGATATATAGAAGGACTTTTGTTAAAAATGGAATGTTTCACAAAAAACTGTCCTTAGATAAGTGGAGACTATTAAAAACATTGTAAAATTCCCGACCAAAAAGAAAATTTTTCCACCAATACCATATTGTAGGGGTTGCAAAACGCAGAAAAAGTCAGGGATATATAATGGAGTATTTTTACCGCCGACCAATTAGAGATATGAAACTTTTTCAAAGAAATTTTAAGAAATGCGCAAAAACACCCTGCCAAAATGACATCAAAATGTCCATTAATAGTGAAGGGTTAAAATACAAATTTAGGAGAAAATCAAAATGACAAATTATCATAATTATCACCCGCCGTGAGCGTAAGTAAACGGCAAGCAAAACTTTATAAAAGGCTTGTAAAGTATAGCACACTATACTTTCCTTGAAAGTAGTGTGCTCTGCGAGGCTATTTTACGACAAAAAAATTATAAGGAGGAAACCAAAATATCGTATTTAGTATGCCATATGGAGAAGTATCACAAAACGGATATTTGCCCCATAGAAAATGAAAACGAGCGTGACGAAAACTACGTCGGCTCAAACACTTGTATAGACAGTTCAAGGACGAAAGACAACTATCGCCTTTTGTTTAGAAACAGTTCTTATACGGATTTTATTAACGCAAGAATAAGCGAATTAAACTTGCCCAAAGCACCGAGAAAAGATGCTGTGTTAATGGCTTCTTTCGTGGTCGGCTCGGATAGAGAATTTTTCAAAGGTTTAGATGAAGAAGAACAAAACCAATTTTTTCGGGATTGCACTAATTTTTTTATAGAGCGCTACGGAAGAAAGAACATAATTTCTGCCGTTGTCCACAACGACGAAACTACTCCACATATGCACCTAAATCTTATCCCTATCAAAGACGGACGGCTCTGCGCTAAAGACTTACTTAACCGTAACGAGTTGTCTAAACTACAAACGGAGTTTCACGAGAAAGTTGGAAAGCGTTGGGGTTTACAACGTGGTAAAGAAGGAAGCACGGCTTCTCATCTATCCACCGCCGAGTTTAAGGCTAAATGTATTGTGGATGAAGCGTGGGATAAATCAACTGAAATTCTTTCAAGCGCAGGAAAACGTGTGCAAGCGGAATTAGAAACGATGGAAAAAGCCGTTCAAAAAGCGGACGAGCATTTTACTGAAACAATGAAAGAAATCTCAACGGCGAAAGCCGAGCGAGATAAAATTGTTGAAGAACGTAATGCCGAAGCCGATTACACCCAAGCGTTAGAAGATGCCAAGCAAGGTAAGTTTGCTTTTAGCAAAAACGGGCTACGTAATCAAATCGTCGTATTGACCGCCGAAGTTCAACGTTTAGAAAAAGAAGTTAAACGTCAACAGGCGGACAACGGCTTGTTGTTCAAAGAACACCAAGAACTTTCAAAAGATAAAGATATGTTCACAAAAATGAGTCGTGCCTATACTCTTTTTCGAGAGCGAGAACCTGAATCGTTTGCACGTGCTTTTTATCGTGCGCCGTCTATCGTTGGTGCGTTTATTCCAAAAGGCGAGCCTATTGCTCACTTGGGAAAAAGTCGACTGCAACAAATCGAAGAAGAAATCGAGCGTGAAAAAGCGCCGAAACCAACAAACAAAAAATTTAATAGCAAAGGAGATTAATAAGGAGGAAAAAATTTATAGGTTAATGTCAAGAAAGCGTAAAAACAACACGGGAATACCTGACTTTGAAATCGATTCGCTTGCAAGGGCGTTGTTGCCTGCAATACAAAAGTTATTTGAAAGCGAAGAAGGCAAGCGCGAATTTGAAGAATGGCAAGCCGAAAGGCAAAAATCACAACTGAATAAAAAACAAAATAAAGAATCTCGTTGATTACATAGAGATAACCGCCGATTTAGATAAAAGAAAATAGTAAAATGTATATAGGAACGGCGGACGGGTTTTGACCGTTTTAGTATCCCGAAATAAAAAAATGGTTAAAAATAATTAAGCCGTTCCCGCTATGGGGAACGGCAAAACATAAACGGAGGTAAACTATTGAAATATAAAAATTGGTTAAACGAGTGGCTTGCTTTGTACATCAAGCCCACTACGAAAATAAGAACGTACAAAAAGTATCAAAGGCAAATAGAACTACATATACTCCCCACGCTCGGAGAGTTTGAACTTAACGATTTAACAGCAACCGTTTTACAACGCTTTACCGTGAATTTATCGGAAAAAGGCTTATCCGCAAACACAGTAAACGGTATTATATCCGTGCTTAAATCTTCTTTGCGTCGAGCAGTATTACTTGGCGTAACGGACAAAGAGTTTACAATGGCTATCGTGCGCCCTAAACAGCGTGAAAAGCAAGTAGATTGCTTTTCTAAAGAAGAACAACGAAAAATCGAGCAATTTATCTTTGAAAAAAAGAAAAACAAATTGTTCGGCGTAGTGCTTTGTCTTTACACGGGCTTGCGTATTGGAGAACTTCTATCTCTTACTTGGGACGACTTTGATTTACAAAAAGGCATTATAACCGTTTCTAAATCTTGTCACGACAGTTGGGAAAACGGCGAATACGTTAAGGTAATAGATACACCGAAAACGGACTGTTCCGAGCGTATTATTCCTTTACCCAAGCAACTGCTTTCACGATTAAAAGAGTATAAGAAATCGTCAAGCGGGAACTACGTTGTTTGTGGTGAACGCGTACACGGTGCGCAGGTTCGCTCTTATCAAAAGAGTTTTGAACTATTATTAAAACGTTTGAAATTACCGCATAAAGGCTTTCACTCTCTACGTCATACGTTTGCAACGCGCGCTTTAGAGTGCAGTATGGATATTAAAACGTTATCTGAAATTTTAGGGCATAAAAACCCTACGATAACCTTAAAACGCTACGCCCACTCTATGCTCGAACACAAGACGGAAATGATGAATAGGCTTGGTAAATTATTGTTTTAAAACGCACTAAAAACACAAGAAAACGGCGAGATACTCTCTCGCCGTTTTCTACATAGAATAACATAATCTATGTATTTGTAAAATTCTATTTACATTAGATATAAATGAAAATGCAATTTAATTAACGAAAAACTATAAAAATACTTGCATAAATAGACAAAAAACACTATAATATCTACATAGATTATGTTAATCGGCGTAGTTTATATTTTTTTCAAAAATACATTTATTGGAGGTTTATATGGATAAGATAGCCGATATTATAAAATATGAAGGTGATAATTCTACCTTTATATGGAAACACCCTTGCGAAGATTTTAATTCTTTGACACAACTTATCGTGCACGAATCGCAAGAAGCAATTTTTATGATGAACGGTCAAGCGTTGGATATGTTTGGCGCAGGGCGTTATACGTTAGAAACACAAAATATTCCAAAGCTCGGTAAAATCTTAAATCGAACAACAGGAGACCAAACGCCTTTCCACTGTGAAGTTTATTTTATCAATAAAACAGAACAAATGGCAATTAAATGGGGAACAGATAGTCGTGTTCAGTTTATTGAACCAACTTACGGTTTTCCGATTTCAATCGGTGCGAGTGGCGAAATGGCTCTTCGCGCGGACGATTCAAGAAAACTTTTATTGAAACTCGTTGGCACGGAAAATGACCTTTCTCAAATGAAGCTTGTACAGTATTTTCGTGCTTTCTTAATGACAAAGGTAAAAAGTTATCTTGCGCAAACGATAAAAGCTCAAAAAATTAATATTTTTGAAATTGACGAAAAATTACAAGAACTTTCTGCAAAGTTAAATGAAATGCTCCGCCCCGATTTTGAAGATTACGGCGTAGCGCTTGAAAGATTTTTTGTCACCACTATCGTAAAACCGGACGGCGATGCTCAATATGAAAAATTTAAGTCTTTACATTTCCGTCAATATGCTGATATAGCCGAAGCAAAACTAAAACAACAAACAGACATTATTCATGCACAAACAGAAGCACAAAAAGTAGTTATTGACTCACAAGCACAAGCAACCAAGCGTGCGCAAGAAGGCTATACATATCAGCAAGAACGTGGTTTTGATGTAGCACAAGATATGGCAAAAAATGAAGCAAGTGGACAATTTGCTAATATGGGTATTGGGCTTGGAATGATGGCAGGCGTTGGTGGAACTATGTCAGGCCTTGTTGGTGGTGCTATGAACGACGCGCTAAACGGAGCACCTACTACTCAAACTAAATGCGTTAAATGTGGAGCACTTCTTCCAAATAACGCAAAATTTTGTTTAGAATGTGGCGAAAAAGTTGTTGGGGCTAATACCGTTGTTTGCCCTAATTGTGGAAAAACGGTAGCAAAAGGCAAGTTTTGTCCAGAGTGCGGTCACAAGTTTGTAAGCGTTTGTCCAAAATGTGGTGCAGATGCAAAGGATAGTAAATTTTGCCCTGATTGTGGTGAAAAATTATAAGGAGACAAAACATGAAGAAGAATTTTAAATATTTTGGAATTATTTGGTTAGTGGGTTTAATTATTTTTAATGCCGTTACATTTTTAGTACCTAGTGAAATTTTCGGCGTTACCCGATTTGATAAGCCCGTATTTTGGATAGCATACGTGCTTATTACACTATCTTTTATTGTTCAACTTATAACAGCACATAAATTTATTAAAGATGATAGCAATGAAAAAATGTTTTTAAATATTCCATTGTTAAGAACGGGGTACGGCGCAGTTGCTATTTCTGTTTCTGTGGGAGTTGCCTTTATGAGATTCCCCATACTTCCTACTTGGATAGGAGCAATTGTTTGCTTGCTTGTTGCGGGATATTTTGTAATTGCTTGTGTAAACGCTTCAACCGTAGCAAACGTTGTTGCCGATATCGATACAAAAGTAAAAACGAAAACGGCGTTTATGCGTATGGCTATTGTTGAAGCTGAAAACATTTTAGCACGCGCTACTACTCACGAGATAAATTTGGAAGTAAAAAAGGTCTACGAAGCGTTAAAATATAGCGACCCGATGTCAAATTCTGCGCTTGATGATATAGAACAAGAAATAGATAGTGGCTTAAAAGAATTAAAAAAAGCAGTTATGAATAACGAAGGACCAAGAGTTGTAAATATTGTAACGAATTTATTGCTTATAATTAAAGAACGAAACAGTAAATGTAAGATGTTAAAATAGAAGTTTAGAAGGAATAATTCAATGAAACAATTAACTTGTGAAATGTGTGGCAGTATAGATTTAATCAAACAAGATGGTGTTTTTGTATGTCAAACTTGCGGTACTAAATACTCTGTAGAAGAAGCTAAAAAAATGATGATTGAAGGCACTGTTAAGATTGATAAGACAAGCGAAGTAGAAAATCTTATAAAAAAGATGTTTACTTATATAGAAACATGTTGGCAGGAGGAATCTAGAAAAAAAGCACTTGAGTGTTGTGATAAAATTTTAGATATAGATTATAATAGTGGCGAAGCCTATTTGGGTCGAATTCTAATAGCGAACAAAATTCCAATAAAATTAGAAGATATGGAAAATAATAGCAATATTGATTTTTCAAAACAGATAAAAATTACTTTGCTTTCTTGCGAAAAAGATAAAAAGAATTTTTTATTTTTAAAAGTAAAAAATTATCTTGAAAAATTTGTAAAAGCCACAGAAGAAGATTTTTTAAAAGATAAATTGATAATTAAGTATGATAAAGAATGGTATATGTATACCGATGAAATAACAAGCATTGGAGAAAAAGCGTTCGCATTTTTTGGTTCTAAATTTATAAGTATAAAAATACCAAAGTCGATAAATAGTATTTCTGTTTCAGCATTTGTTAATTGCGAAAACTTGATAGAAATTAAGGTTGACGAAGGAAATTCGGCTTATAAAGTAGTTGATGGTTTTTTTTATAGTAGTGATGGGTCTTTATTGCTTAAATATATACCGATTAAAAAAGAAACAAACATTACAATACCAAATTATGTAAAAAATATAGGCGACAATGCATTCTCTTCTTGTAGCAGTTTAACTAGTGTAACAATAGGCGATAGCGTAATAAGTATAGGAAAATCTGCGTTCTCTGATTGCAGTTCACTTACAAGTGTAAATATACCAAATAGTGTAACAAGTATAGGAGAATATGCGTTCTACAATTGCAATTCTTTTCAAAGTGTAACGTTTGGAGAAAATAGTCAGTTAGAAAGTATAGGAAAATCTGCGTTCTCTGGTTGCAGTTCATTAACAAGTATAGAAATACCAAATAGAGTAATAAGTATAGGAGAATCTGTGTTCTGGGAGTGCTCTTCATTAGCAAGTGTAACTATACCCAATAGCGTAACAAGTATAGGAAAAGATACATTTTATAATTGTATTAGTTTAGTTGAAATTGCAATACCTGAGGGGTTGAGAAATATAGGAGAAAGAGCATTTGATGGTTGTGGTAGTCTAACAAATATTCTAGTGAATGAAATAGTGAACCTGAATAATGATATACATTTTGACAATGAATTAGAAATAAGTGATTGTGCATTCCGCAATTGTAATAGTTTAGTTAAAATTACATTACCTAATGGCATAAAAAGAATCGGCGTTGCTGCGTTCGCTGATTGCAGTTCATTAACAAGTATAGAAATACCAAATAGTGTAATATGCATAGGTGATAGCGCATTCTCTTCTTGTAGTAGTTTAAGAAATGTAGTAATACCTAATACTGTAACAAGTATGGGTAAGCATGCTTTCAGCAAATGTATCAACTTAATTCAAGTAACAATACCTAATGGTGTGACATGTATAAGAGAATATGCGTTCTCTGGTTGCAGCTCATTAACAAGTATAGAAATACCAAATAGTTTAAAAGAAATACGAGAAGGTGCGTTCTCTGTTTGCAGTTCATTAACAAGTATAAGTATACCAAATAGTGTAACAGACATAGGTGCTCACGCATTCGCTTGTTGTAGCAAATTAACAATATATTGTGAGGTTGCAAAAGAGCCAAGCAGGTGGCGCTATAAATGGAATTATTCAGGATGTCCTGTTGTTTGGGAATATAAAAAGATTGAAAGAGAAAGAACAGAATATTTATTACAGATTAAGGAATTGGAAAAAATAAAAAATAATCTTTCTTCTTTACAAGAACTTCGTGAGATTCAAAAACAAATAGAGTTATTTAAAAAGCAAAAGGAAGGTTTGGGTTTTTTAAAAATAAAGAGAAAGAAAACTATTCAAGATAAAATAGATGCTCTAAATGTTAAAGAATATAGAATAAATAACCAAGTTATTGAAGAGCAAAATAAAATTGACAAAGAGATAGAGGCTATTAGAAGAAAAATACAGCATCTATCATAGCTAAATAGAAAACTTTAAGTGAACCAAAAAAGTTAGACAAACTTTTGGAGGTGCATATTAGAATTCAATTAGCTTTTGAGACAAGGGAAAAAATATAATGAAACAATTGACCTGTGAAATGTGCGGAAGCACTGATTTATTAAAACAAGACGGAATATTTGTTTGTCAAACATGTGGGTGCAAGTACTCGGTTGAGGAAGCAAAAAAACTCCTAATTGATGGGGCTGTTGTCATCGATAGGACTAATGAAGTAGATAATTTTGCAAATCGTATGTTTACTTTTATTGATGAAGGAAATTGGATCAAAGCCAAAGAATATCTTCAAAAAATCCTAGATATCGATGCTTATAATATAAATTCTTTTATAGGTGGAATTCTTATAAAGGAGAAATGTTTGTTCAAGGACTTTGTCAACAGAATTGGGATACACGTAAATATTCTTTCTAATGAAGAGTGGGAAACATTAAGAAACACTAACACGAATATTAACAAAACAAAAGAAATTATACAATATTTAGAGAAAGAATATAAGATTGTAAACGAAAAAGAATTGCAAGAAGAAAAATTAGTAATAGAGTGTGATGAAAGAATATTTGTAAGAGTAAATCCTATTGAAAACTTAGAGGATTACTCATTGTGTTCATGTAATCTCTTGACTTCTGTGACTATTCCCAAAAACTTAAAAACTATAGGTAAATCTGTATTTGAAAAATGTGAAAATTTAAAAAGTGTTATATTTACAGAAGATAGCTTGTTGACACGCATTGGTAATAGTGTGTTTTATGGATGTAAAAATTTAACGAATATAAATATTCCAAATGGTGTGACTAGTATAGGTGGTTGGGCTTTCTACAACTGTACTAGTTTAAAAAGTATAAATCTACCCGATAGTGTTACAAATATCGGTTTTTTTGCTTTTTCTGGCTGCTGCAGTATGACAAGCATTGAAATTTCCAATAATGTATCTTTTATTGGAGACTCCGTATTTTGTGGCTGCAAAAGTGTAGAAACAATAAAGCTACCAAACAATATAGAAACTATTGGACCTAGAGCATTCTTTGGTTGTAGTGGTTTAAAAAACATAACTATTCCAAATAGTGTAACACGTATAGGGTTAGGAGCATTCCAAGATTGTAGCAATTTAACCAGCATTTCCATACCGTTTATAGGTGAAAAACCAAAGGGAAATACTCGAGAGTATTTTGGGTATATATTTGGAGGCGACCCTATAAACAGGCAAAAAAACATACCTAAAACATTAAAAGAAGTAATAATTACGGGTGGAAAAAATATTTGTGAAAAAGCCTTTCAAGGATATATTACATTAGAAAAGATAAATATTCCAAGTAGTGTAACGAGTATAGGTTATAATGCGTTCTATGGATGCAGAAAATTAACTAGTATTGAATTTGAGGATATTACACCTTGGTATAGAACTACAAGTTCAAGTAGTTGGAAGAACAAAACAGGTGAAACGCAAACAAGTGTTGCAAATGCTTCAACAAATGCCATTAATTTTACTTCAACTTACGTAGATTATTACTGGTATAAATTATAAAAATCTAAAAAATTATACAAGTTGGACGAAAACATCCCTTTCGCCCAACCCACATCCCACAAAGGAGAAATGCTATATGAAACAAGATGTTTTAGTATCAAAAATTAATAGCTTATTTAAGATTGAACAACCCAAAACAAACAAAAATAAAGGTCTCCCAAAGAGGTTAAAATGCTATAAAGTTCCAGAGGGTCTCGGTAAATTCGATTTTCAAACAGCAGCTTCAGAAAAAATAGCTGTTAAATTAGTTCGTCCACCTGTATATGTTAAAGTTAGAGAAAAAACAAATATTGGTGATATTCAAGATAAAAAGATAAAGCTTTTACAGTATTTTCAAAAAGAAAATATTTTCTTTAGAGAGTCTGAAGTAGTTAATAATATTATTAATAAAAATTACGTAAATAAAGAAGATGAAAAAGAGTTAAAAAAGCTTATTAAAACTGCATCTAAAAATGTATTTGTTGTATATGGTCACAATGAAGAATTAAAAGATGAGGTTTGTCAAACATTAATAAATAACGGATACAACCCACTTACACTAGATAAAAGAAACATACTTGGCGGTGAAACTATTTTAGATGCGATTATTGCACAAGCTAAAGAGTGTTTAACAGCCGTTGCTATTTGTAGCGCAGATGATGTTGTTCAAGTAAAAAAAGAAAACAATGAACAAAAAGAATACAAACAGCCTCGTCCTAATGTGTTTTTTGAGATTGGCTACTTATATCATTGTTATGCAATTACACGTGTACTTATTGTAAAAACAAAGGATGCAAAGATTTGCAGTGATTTACATGGAATTAGATATATACCGGATAATGAATTGGAGCAATTAATAAATTCACTTAATATGCTTACAAATATAAAATTTTAATAGTAGCGTAAAATAGGCTGAATGAAAGATAAAACGGCAGATAACAAAATCTGCCGTTTTTAATATCTATTTTTTATAAATATACCCATATCGTATTGACATTTGAAAACTTTTCGGCTATAATATACTCGGTTAGGCGTTTGCTTGCAAGGACGCAAAACCGAGTATTTTTCAATCAAGAAGCGTAAAAATTACGAATTTTTACAAAAATCCAACGGGTTTAACTTGTTTTTTGCAAGACATACAAGTTGTTTCTTAAAGATTATAATAATGTAAATCAGTAAT
>JAZUMP010000038.1:0-3895 GCA_045603725.1 Christensenellaceae bacterium | reverse complement strand
TAATCATTAATCTCACCTCATATTTTTCCCGCAATAAGGGCATTTTCCATCTTCTTCAGAAAAATTATATTTTTCACTAAAATGCGGGCAAGCTCGTTGATTTTCTAAAATACGCATTCGTATTTCATAAATAGTATCTTTTCGTTCCATAGTTGTTAAGGCTTTTGTAAGTTCAAAATCTAACATTTTACGAGTTTTCATAATTTCATCAATATTCATAATCGCCACCTACCTTCTTTTTGGATTTGCTCATAAGTTTGGTCAAATAAATCTGCGGCAAAAGGCATAAGTTGAATTATTTTATCTCTTTCTTCTTGCTCTTGACTCATTTCTTTTTTTGTTTTTTTAATAATATTCATATTTATGCTTCTTGGATTTTTTCTTTTTCCAATAAAATAGTTTGCCGTCCAACGTTCAACTGCATATGATAAATTATAAATTGGATTTGTATATCCTAATTTTGGAAGAATAAATTTAATTTTGATTTTAATTCCTCGGCTCCAAAATGCGTATAACAAATTCATTTTATAAATAAAATCTTGATAATATAATTTATTACTTACAAAAGAACCTCCTAACGGAATATAAATATTAGAATTAGAAGCAATATCCGCGAGAAAAAAATTACTATAATGTTTTAGCATATAGTCTACTTCTGCTAAAGGAATATCTAAATCTAATATAATTTCTGTTGCTCGGGCTATTTTTTGTTTGCTTCTGAGCGTAAAATAATGAGTTAAAGTTTTACAAATAACTGGGTGAATTCTTACAATTGAAGATGGTCTGCGGCTAGACAATTCATCAATAATTTCTTCCCAATCAGAGTAAAAGAAATCTTTATCATAAATAAAAATTCTTTTATTCGTTTGCACGATTGGTAAAGGTAATTTATTTTTACCCGCATACATACGATAATAACTATCGTCTAATGTATGAGAAATGACTTTTGCTTTAACTCCATCATTATATTTTTGTTTTAAAAAATTAGCATAAATATTTGTGCGCGGTAAAGTGTAATCAATAACTTCATCTTGAAAAGGTATATAAACGCCATTAGTAAATGCTGTACCACCATAAATAACATTATCTGCCCGCAAAAATTGTTCGGGAATACTAGGAGGATTTTCGCCTTCACTAAAGAAAAAAATTTTTTCATACATTGTTAAATCTTTTTCTTCAAAATCGATAAGCCGACAAAAAGTATTTTTTTCAAGTTTATAGTATGCCGCTAGTTTCATTATTTCTAAATTAGGAATTAATAAATTGGTAGACGTAGAAGAATAAAGATTGTAATCTACTAAACCAATCATTATTCTTCCACCTCTTTCCTTTCAAATTGAAAAATTAATTTATTGTTTTCATTAATTCCAATAATTTTTGAAATAATTGGGAACACAGAATTTTTGCGCTTTTTAGGAATAAAATCTGAACCGCGCCGGATGCCTTGTACCATTAACATTGTGCCTTTTGTAAACCAACTTTTTTCAACTATATGCTTTTTTCCCTCTGAATCTCTTTCAGAAATTTGTTTATCATAAATTGAATATTGATTTTTATAAATTTTAACAGGAACTACACCAGTAGGAGTTAATAATGTTATGGTATTTTTTAATTTGTTTTTATCAATAACAGTACCAACAATTTGATAAAGTTTAAATATTTTTATATCTTGCCCATTATTATTTTGAAAACTATATTCTATTTCTGGTTCTTCACTTAAATCAAAGAAATTAGTATAATCTGTGGCGACATCATTTAATTCGTGATTATGATAATAAAAACTAATACTATCCATTTCCCATTTACTTATATTACCTAAGCCGTATTTTTGGATTGTATCATTTACGAGAGCATTGTTAAGAGCATTTAACATCTCTACTTTATGCTCTTTAATATAATCACTCATTGTCCCCATTGTCTTTTTATATAAATTATCCCAAGTAGTTTGTAATACTTGTGTACCATTATCAATAATATCCGCGCTAAAATTATTACTAATAAAGTTAATTGCCGATTCATTTAATAAATAATATGGATTATGTTTTTGCGTTTTTAAAAATTTATTAAATAAAAATAATTTAGCATAAAAACTCATTTCATCTGGAATTAATTCTTTATTAATTAACATTTGCATATTTTGTAATGTTAATCGTTGTTTTTGGTCGGAAATACTAATTAAATATTCCCGCATTAACTGTTCGCGCGATGAACTAATGCTATCAAACGCCCCTGATTTAATTAAATTAATGGTTTGTAATTTATTTAATTTAATTTTTGAAGTAAAATCATTAAATGAAGAATAGGGTCGGTTAGCAATAATTACATGAATAATATCGTTTGAAATTCGTGTAATACCTCGTAGTCCATAAGTAATACTATTTTGCTCAACATTTGGAGTAAATGTAAAGCCAGACGTATTAATATTAGGAGGTAGAATATTAATTCCATAAGAACGGAATCGTCCAATTGCTTTTGCTATTTTACCATAATCAATTGTTTTCTTAACTCGTTTTACTTTTTCTTTTTTAACTACTTCTTCTCCACTGTCATCTTCATTATCAATTTCAATTTCTGCTTCGGCTTCTGCTTCTTCAATATTTTCAATAAATTCATCTTGGTCTATAATAGAATCTTCTTCTACACCCGCGCTATCCACAATTAGATTTGCTGTATTCCAAAAAATAATAGGATAATTATAAGCAAGATTCATATTTTGAAGCCCGACAAGACTATAAGCGAGTGTGTGACTTAAATTAAAACTATAACCACGCTGAGTATTTACTAATACTTGCCAAAAATAATTACATAAATTATTATCAAGATGCTTTTCTTTTACGCCATCAAAATATTGCTGTGAAAGTTTTTCATAAAGTTTTGGGTCTTTTTTCGCAATTGATTTACGTAACATGTCTGCATCTTTTAAGCTCCAGCCTCCGAGTTGAGGGTCTTGAATCATTGACATAATATCTTCCTGAGAAGCACAAATACCATATTCATAATCAAGGTAATTATGAAGCAATTGCTTTTGCTCTGCTGTTAAATGATATGTATCCATTTCTTTGTCCCAAAGATATGGATTATTTTTAAAACGAGCATATTTTTCTAATGGTTGTTCCGCGCCTTTTTCATTTGCCATTAGCCGCATAATTGAATTTAATGCTGCCATTTCTTCAACTGATGTTGGTCTTGCTAACGCCACGCCCTGAATACCCTGTGGAGTATCAAATTGAAATACACTTAAAATTTCATTATTTGCTAACATTTCCCACATTTTAGCATCTTTGCGATTAAGTTTATAAACACCAATTGCGGCTTCATAAGTTTCTTTTAAAGTGTTTTTTTTAGGTACATAACCATATTGTACTAATAAATCTAGACAAGTGCGCATACGTGTTAAATTAAGTGTGGCTAATAGATCAATTTTTACATTACTTACTTCTTCTGATTCATGCAAGTCCCAAGCCGTTACCCATTCACCACTATTTAATTTAATTAAAGAATTAGTTTCTGTAATATCTTCATCTACAATAATTACGCCGCCTGCATGGCACCCTGAACCGCATTGTAATCCTTCAATTTTTTGTGCAACAGCCCATAATTCAGGATATTTTTTAATTTCTTCTTGAAATGTTTTATTTGGCGGAATATCATTTTCTTCATCACCATAATACGTTACTTTTAAAGAACGTTGAATACCACGATCACTTTCAATTAAAGAAGCAATATACTGCGCAGTATCAACATCAATATCTAACCCTCTTGCCGCGGTTAAAATTGCGGCTTTTGACCCTTCTGTTCTTTCAGTACCTACTCTTACTACACGAAGTTCTCCATAATGCTTTTGGAGCGCTTCAATTACTGTGTTACGACGATTACTTTGTACATCGCTGTCAAT
>JAZUMP010000037.1:0-22048 GCA_045603725.1 Christensenellaceae bacterium | reverse complement strand
AATTTGCTAACCCTAAATTGCTTCGCACCTTAAAGGTGTAGATTTGTGTGGATTTTGGTAAAAGTGACTGAAGTTGTATTTACATACTACAATGGAACTTTTACCATAAGGCGCCTAATATACGCCTTTTAGGCAAGGCTTAGAATATCCTTTCTTGCCTTTAGCTCGCAAGCGTTTTGGTTGAAACTAACCTTTTTGGTTGTTGAAGGCAAAACGCGTAGCAGTAACGACGTATAACGCCGTTTATATGCTCTTAGGCGAAGAATGACAATATAGATGTCATACTAACCGTGCTTGCCTTGAACGGCTTCTGAAGTATCTCTTCCTTATCACAATAGATTCTCCGTAAGCCCGTCGTTGTAGGTCGACGCGAAGAATGACAATATAGATGTCATACTGAAACGTGCTTACATTGAACGGCTTTTGAAGTATCTCTTCCTTATCACAATAGATTCTCCGTTAGTCCGTCTATGTTGGTAGGCGAAGAATGACAATAATAAATGAACAAGTTAGGCTTGACTTTAACGCGTAGGCAATACTTGCCGTAATAGCAAACGCTTATACAAAGCATTACGAAGAGCCAGAGCTATGAAATAATCCGTTTAATAAATTAAAAAGGAATTATTGCAAGTTAGGTGCGACTTAATCCCGCAGGGAAGAGTTTACATCTTGCCAAGGGGTTAAGGCGAACATAACGAAGTAATAGGACCTTTTTAATATCAATAAGGCTTACGAAAAAGCCTAACTAAAAAATAGCGTCGATAAATGCTTCTTCATCAAAATCTTCAAGGTCGTCAATTTTTTCTCCAACACCGATAAATGCGACTGGGATTTGTTTTTCAGCGCAAAGCGATATTACAAAACCACCTTTAGCAGTGCCGTCAAGTTTAGTTAACACTACACCGTCAAGTTCAATCGCGTTATCAAACGCTTCAACTTGAGAGTTTGCATTTTGACCGGTAGTTGCATCAAGCACGATAAACTTTAAAAATTGTGCTTCTGGATACTCTCTATCCACTACTCTTACCATTTTTTTAAGTTCTTCCATTAAATTAGTTTTAACTTGGAGCCTGCCTGCCGTATCAATAATCAAAACGTCAGTATTTTTGGCTTTAGCAGAAGCGATAGCATCGTAAACGACTGCAGACGGGTCTGCACCTTCGCCGTGCTTAATAACCCTTACGTCAGCCCTATCAGCCCAAATGGCAAGTTGCTCGCTTGCAGCCGCTCTAAAAGTATCGCCTGCAACCAAAGTAACGGATTTTTTATTTTTTAAAAAGTAATTAGCAAGTTTTCCAATAGTTGTCGTTTTCCCAACGCCGTTTACACCCACCATCATAATAACAAGTGGATATTCGTATTCAATCGGCTCTAAAAGTGAAAGTTTTTCTATTAACGTTTCTTTTAAAGCGTTTACGACTTCTTCTTTATCTTTAACGCTTCCTTCAATCATTTTATCTCTTAAATCTTCAACTATTTCCATTGAAGTATTAACGGATATATCAGAAGAAATTAAAGCGTCTAAAAGTTCGTCGTAAAACTCTTCGCCTATTCTATCGATAGAGAAAACTCTAGCAAAAGTATCGGAAAACTTATCTTTAGTTTTTTTAAGCGCACTCGCTATTTTAGAAAAAAATCCCATTAGTTTTTAAAATCCTCAATACTAGCAACGTCTGAAAGCCTTACGGATACGATACTTGAAACGCCCTTTTCCGGCATGGTTACACCGAAAAGACCGTCAGCATGTTCCATAGTAACTTTTTTGTGCGTAATACAAATAAATTGCGTTTCCTTAGAGAAATTCTTAAGATATTTAGCAAACCTATCAACGTTAGCATCGTCAAGCGCCGCTTCAATTTCGTCAAGCACACAGAACGGCATTGGGCGAAGTTTTAAAATCGCAAATAAGATTGCTATTGCAGTAAGCGACATTTCACCACCTGATAAAAGTGAAATCTTTTGAAGTTTCTTTCCTGGTGGCTCGGCAACGATTTCTATGCCTGCGTCAAGCGGGTCGCCCGTTAAACTTTCTTCAACGACTAAGTCTGCCGTACCGCCACCAAATAATTCTTTAAAGATTTTAGTGAAGTTAGAACGGATTGTTTTAAAGCCTTCGTTGAAAGTTAAAGTCATTTCCTTAGTCAAATCGTCAATAACTTTTTGCAAATCTTCTTGTGCTTTAACAAGGTCGTCGCGTTGCGCTAAAAGTTCGTTATATGACGCGCTAAGTTCGTTATATTCTTCAATAGCGTTAGGATTGATATTGCCAAGCATTGCGATTTTACGCTTTAAAGTTGCAATATCTTGCCTACTCATTGAAATATCGTAATTTTCTTGCCTAAACGGTTTGCAAGTTTCGTAGGTTAATTGATATTCTGTAAATATGTTTTGAGACATAAATTCAAGTTCGGCATCAACTTTAGTAAAGTTAATTTCTTCTTGAGTTTTCCTTTCCGTACTTTTATTTATATCTGCTTGTAAAACGTCACGCTTTAAATTGTCTTGCACAATCATTTCGTTGAGTTTTACTTTCTTTTCATCAATTTCATTAAGTTCTTGTCTTAAATTTTGAAGTTTTCTTTGGTCTTCTTTTGGAAGTGCAACCTTTTCGGCTTTAAGTGAAAGTTCCTTAATTATAATTTCATTATTGCCGATAAGTTCAATATTATGCTTTCTTGCTTCTTCTAAAGATATAAGTTCGTTATTAATTCTTTCTTTATCTCCTTCCGAAGCACCTATTTCTGCGTGGAGATAAGAAAGCCTTGATTGAACGTCAGTATTTTCTTTAAGTAAATTATCGCGTTCCAATTTAAGTGCGCTATATTTTTCACGGCGCTCGGATTGTTCTTTAGAAGCGTCTTCCCTTTCTTTAGCAATTTTTTCATCGCCCTTATAATAATCCGTAACTTCTTCTTTAATTTCGTTAAGACGGCTTGTTATGAGTGCGATTTCGTCTTTATTCTTTTCAATTTCACTTTCCGTTTCAGTTAAAATAGACGTTTGAGAATTAATTTTTTCGCGAAGTAAGACGATATTTTGCCTTGTTTCAGTAAGTTTAAGTTTTAAACTGTCAAGTTCATCTACTTCTTGATTAACCCTATCTAAAAGTTCCTTTCTAGTTTGCTCTAATCGCGTAATTTCCGCCTTGTCTTTATTAACTGCTTCAGTAAATTCTTTTACCGAACGGTCTACTGCTAATAAGTTCGTGTCGTTATGGCGTTTAGAACCACCAGTCATTGAGCCGGATTGAGATAAAACGTCGCCATCTAGGGTTACGATTTTAAATTGGAATTTATACTTTCTTGCAATAATTGTAGCTTTTTGTAAATCATCGCAAATTAACGTGCCACCTAAAAGGAAAGAAATAACGTTTTCATAATAATTATCGTACTTAACGAGTTCGGTTGCAAGACCTAGAGCACCCGCTTCCTTTTTAGCCAAAATTAATTCTTGAGAGTTGTATCTTGGCTTAACTGAAGTAACGGGCAAGAAAGTTACCCTACCACCCTCCGTCTTTTTAAGGAAGTTAATTAAATATTCAGCGTCTTGAGGGTCAGCAGTAACTACGTTTTGCATAGCACCACCAATTGCAGTTTGAATAGCGTTTTCGTATTTTTTATCACATGAAACGATAGACGCTACAACGCCTTTTATTTTAGAATTGATAGTTGGGTTGTTTTTTGCAGCAGTCATAAGATTTTTTACTGCTGAATTGTAACCACCGAAAGATTCTTTTAAGTTAGTATAGAATCTTAAACTTGTTTCTTCACCTATTAAACGCGATTTAACGGTATGTAATTCATTATCAATTTTAGCAATAAATTCGTTCGTTGAAGAAACGTCAAGCGATTGGTCTTTAATATCTTCAGTTAATTTAGAAACTAATTCTTCGCTTTCTTTTAACGCTTCTTTAGAAGAGTTTAATTCTTTAGATAAATTATCGTACTTGTCGCAAAGCATATTTACTTTTACGACTACGCCCTTTTGCCTTTCAGAAATAACGTTTTCTTCAGAAGAAAGCGCACCTAAATTTTGCTTAATGTTAGCAAGAGATTCAACGCTTTTTAACACTTTACTTTGAACTTCTTGCTCTAATCCTTCACCGAGATTAATTTCGCTAGTAAGGTCGGTTATTTTTTCGCCAATTATTTTTGCTTTTTTGGTTAAATCTTCAATTTCTTTATTGCATTTTTTGCCGTATTCTTTCTTAAACGAAAGAGTTTTATTGAGTTCTGCGCTCTTTTCTTCACTCTTTTGATTTTCAGCGTTCAATCTTTCAATTTCCGAACGCATATAAGAAATTTTTTCAGCAAACACTTTAGCGGCACCAGTTTGCTTTTCGATATCAACTGCACGCTCTGTAATTTGTTCGTTTAAAACTTTTATAGTTTCATCTAAACTCGCTATTTCCGATTGATGCTCGTTATAAACTTTAATAGTATCTTCAAGTTCTTTATTTCTTACTTCGATACTCTCTTTTAAACCTTGAATACGCTCGCTAATTTTTTGTTTAACGTCGCTTGAATTTTCAAATTTATATAAATATTCGTTAATTTCGTGCATTTTAAGGTCTTCAGCAAGTGCCCTATGAGCGCGAGTCTTTTCCGCTTGCCTTGAAAGGGGTTCAAGTTGGCGTTCACGCTCGGTCAAAATGTCCGAAACTCTCATAATATTATCGTTAGTTCTTGAAAGTTTATTAATAGTTTCCTTTCTATCGCGTTTGGTCTTTGCAATACCTACTGCCTCTTCAAAAATTGCTCTTCTATCTTCAGGTTTTGAAGATAAAATCTCAGAAACTTTGCCTTGACCGATAATAGTATAACCGTCTTTACTTACACCACATTCGTGAAGCGCGTCAACAATATCTTTTAAACGGCAAGGTTGCTTGTTCATATAATATTCACTTTCGCCACTTCTGAAAAGTTTTCTAGTCATAACGACTTCGGAATACTCAAGACTTGGAAAGATTTTTTCAGTATTGTTAAAATAAAGTGAAACTTCGCAGTAAGAAAGTGATTTTCTCGACTGTGTACCGTTAAATATAACGTCTTGCATTGACGTACCACGAAGCGTTTTTGCCGATTGCTCACCAAGTACCCACTTAATAGCGTCGGCAACGTTTGATTTACCACAACCGTTAGGCCCAACGATTGCGGTAATACCATCTAAAAGGTCTATTTTAACTTTGTCTGCAAACGACTTGAAACCAAGAAGTTCTATCCTTTCAAAATTTAACATTTATTCCCCTTTTTTAACATTAAAAGCGCCTTTTCGGCTGCCATCTGTTCTGCATTTTTTTTACTGTTGCCAATTCCTTCAGCAACGATTTTATCGTTTAACAATAAATTTACTGTAAAAGTTGGCAAATTATCTTTACCGGCTTTTTTAACTAAGACGTACTTAACCGTTCCCAAACGCTTTTTGGAAGTGAATTCGTTAAGTTTACTTTTAGCGTCTTTATCACTAAAGAAGTTCTTTTTATAAAACACGTTAATAAGATTTTTAACGATAAATTTTTTGGCTTCTTCAAGACCACCGTCAAGATAAATACCACCGATTATTGCTTCAAATAAATTTTCTCGCATACTATCAGTAATTTTTAAACTTTCGCTTTTAAGCATATATTTATCTACGCCAAGTTTATTCATTGCGTAAGTTAACGGTTTAGAAGAAACGATGTTTTTCTTTTCTTCAGTCATTTCGCCTTCGTCTTTATAAGTCCTATGAAAAACAAAGTCCGAAACGATAAAACCTAAAACGCTATCGCCTAAAAATTCGTACCTTTCGTAATTTTTCTCATCTCGACCGTTACTGTAACTTGGATGAGTAAAACATTGCCTTAATAGTTCCGGATTTTTAAAAGTATAGCCTATTTTTTCTTGAACTTCAGTTATATAAAATATCATAATTATTCAAATTTATAATCTTTAACTTCACTTTCATTAAGCCTTAAAGATATTTGAGCGTTTATATCGTACTCAATCGCTTCTTCGGCTTGGAATAACGTATTTTTAAAAGATATTGCCTTCGAAGAGCCGTGCGCTTTTAAAACTACGCCGTTTACACCTAAAAATACTGCACCGCCTTGACTATTGTAGTCTAGAGCCTTTTTAGTCTTTTTAAAAGCCTTTTGCATAAAGAGTTTATATCCGATAGACGCCATTGCCGACTCTTTAATATTAGTTTTCATAATTGAAAGCAATGAAGAAATCGCACCTTCAAGTGATTTTAACGCGATATTCCCACTAAAACCGTCGGCAACTACGACGTCGTACTCGCCAGAGAGTATATCGCGACCTTCAATATTCCCAACAAAATTTATTGAGTTTAAACTTTTTAGCGCAGGGTTAACAGCGTGGATAAGTTCGTTGCCCTTTTTATCTTCCGTGCCGTTAGAAAGTAAGGCTATTTTAGGATTTTCAACCTTGCCAACGGTTTTCATATAAACGTCGCCCATAACGGCAAAGTGAAGTAGATTTTGTGGCTTACAGTCTGCATTAGCGCCACAGTCTAAAAACAAGGTCTTCCCGCCTTTAAGATTTGGGAAAAGCGTTGCAAGAGCAGGACGTGAAACACCTTTAATTCTACCCGATTTAAATACTGATGCTGTTAAAAGCGCCCCCGTCGAGCCTGCCGAAACGAATGCTCCGTATTCGCCTGACTTTAACGCGTCAAGCCCAACGCATATTGAAGAGTTGGGTTTTTTCCTAAACGCTTCGGTTGGTGATTCTTCGCAACTTATAACTTCAGTAGCGTTTATTATAGAAATTTTATTTTTACTAAAATTGTTTTCAGTAAAAACCTTTTCAATTTCATCTTCCATGCCTACTAAACAAACTTCCGCTTTGCCACCAGACGATATATAATCCACCGCGCCTTTTATAACTTCAATAGGAGAATTATCTCCCCCAAACGCATCTAATAATATTTTCATATTAACCCCTTGTAGTTGCCTAAATATTAATATTCTAAGTTAGAAACGGTTCTTGGGAATGGAATAACGTCACGAATATTTGAAATGCCCGTTAAGTACATAATCATTCTTTCAAAGCCAAGGCCGAAACCAGCGTGTTTAGTGCCACCGTACTTTCTTAAATTAATATACCAATCGTAATCACTTTCTTTTAAACCAAAATCTTTCATACGAGAAATTAAAATTTCTTCACGCTCTTCCCTTTGAGAGCCACCAACGAGTTCGCCTATGCCCGGAACTAAAAGGTCGGAAGCGGCAACGGTTTTGCCATCGTCGTTAAGGCGCATATAGAAAGCCTTAATTTCCTTTGGATAGTCAGTTAAAAATACTGGTTTTTTAAATACTTCTTCCGTAATATATCTTTCGTGTTCAGATTGCAAATCGCAACCCCAATATACAGGGAATTCAAATCTATCTTTAATAGGCTCTAAAATCTTAATTGCTTCGGTGTAAGTAAGCCTTACGAATTCGTTTGAAACTACGTTATTAAGCCTATCTAAAAGACCGTTATCAACAAACTTGTTTAAAAATTCAAGTTCTTCAGTGCAAGTTTTTAAAACGTGGTTGATTATTGCTTTAACCATTTTTTCGGCAACGTCCATATCGCCTGCTAAATCGCAAAACGCCATTTCTGGCTCAATCATCCAAAATTCAGCGGCGTGCCTTACGGTATTTGAACGCTCTGCTCTAAAGGTAGGACCAAAAGTGTAAACCTTACCAAACGCCATAGCGTACGCTTCGGCTGAAAGTTGACCTGATACGGTTAAACTTGCAGGCTTTTCAAAAAAGTCTTGCTTGTAATCCACTTTACCTTCTTCAGTTTTAGGAACGTTATCTAAATCTAAAGTTGTTACTTGGAACATTGCGCCTGCACCTTCACAGTCCGACCCGGTAATTAACGGAGTGTTAACGTACACGAATCCGTTTTCGTTAAAGAAACTATGAATAGCGTAAGCCGCTTCACTTCTAATTTTAAATACGGCGTTAAAGGTATTCGTTCTTGGTCTTAAATAAGCAATTTCTCTTAAAAACTCAAAAGAGTGGCGCTTTTTTTGAAGTGGATAATCTGGAGTTGAAGCACCTTCAACTTCAATTTTTTCCGCTTGAATTTCAAACGGTTGCTTTGCTTCGGGCGTTAAAAGTAAAACGCCTTCAATAGATATAGCAGAGCCTACGTTTAAAGATGCAATTTCATCGTAATTATCTATTTTAGCCCTTTCAAAAACAATTTGAACGCTTTTAAAAAAGCTACCGTCGTTAAGTTCTATAAAACCGAAAGCCTTAGAATCCCTTACAGTTCTAGCCCAACCTTTTACCAATACCTTTTTGCCACCGAGTGATTCTTGATTTTTGTAAATTTCTTTAATACTTGTTCTTAAAAGCATATTAACTCCTTAACCTAAAAGTAAGATTACATAGTATTTCTATTATATATTTAGTATTTTAGCATAATTATTTGAAATAATCAAGGTAAAATTAGCAATTATATATATTTTATATATAAATATATATAAGCAATTAAATATCGCCAGCGAAACTTCGCTGGCGATATTTAATAATTTTAAAATTATTGTTTATTTAAATTCTCTTCATCGGGAACGATAACTTCTTTCCCGTTTGTAATTGACGCAATGTATTTTGCGTACTCTTCATCGGTAAGTTTTGGCACTTTGCGTTTATTTTTATTTTTCATAGCACACCTTTATAACATTAATTCTTTAGGGAAATTTATTCTAAAAGTTTCTGCTTTTGCTTGACATAACGGACATTTATCGGGAACTTCTTCACCTGTAAACTCGTAGCCACAAGACGGGCAAGTCCATCTTTTATTAGTATCAGATTTATAAAGTTCTTTGTTTTTAAATTTATCGTAAAGATAAAGAAGAATTTTTTTATGTTTAAGTTCTACTTCTTTTATCATACTAAAAAGGTTTGCAATATCAGTAAACCCCTCTTCCTTTGCAGTTTTAGCCGCTTCGCCGTAAAATACTGCTTCGTCGCCCTCGTCTTCAGCAGTTAGTTTTAAGTTTTCTAATATATCCCATTTTTGTCTAAAAGGAAGTGAAACACACACTTCTTCGTTGTCTATAACCCCTTCAGATACGCTTTCTATTTTTGTATATAACATTCTTGCGTGGTTAAACTCTTGGTAAGCAATTTCATCAATGATTTTTGCAAGCCCCTCGTAACCGTTAAACCTTTCGCCGTATTCAACGAATTCATACCTAGTTCTAGCACAGCATTCTGCAATAAATGCTTTCTTTAAATTTTCAAACGTTTTACTTTTTCTAAGTTCCATATTATACCTCCGATTATATTATTAACTTAAACGGAATTTTTAATACTTAAAAAACAAAAAAGCGTTGGCAAACCAACGCTTTTTAAAACATAACAACTTAAATACCGTGCCTATTTAAAGACATAGTAACAAACATTTCAAGGCTCGCAAGGATTTTGGTTGAGATAGAACTTTTTGTTCATCGAAGACAAAATCCGAAGCAGTTAACACTCGTATTTACACTAACCTAATCAAAGTGCTCATTTAAAGACTTAGAAACGAGTAAAAAAAGGCTCGCAAGCGTTTTGATTGAGATAGAACTCTTTGTTCATTGAAGTCAAAACGCGCAGCAGTTAACGAAGTTTTACGAAGTTTATAAGGCTTTAAATCATACGCCACTGTATGAAGCAAACCCACAATCGATAGGTAAAACTACGCCTGTAATTGCTGAAGCCGACTTATCGTCGCAAAGGAATAAAGTTGCACCTAGTAATTCTTCGGCATCAACGAATCTATCCATAGGCGTACCTTTTAATATTTTAGCACTTCTTTGAGTAGGAGTACCGTCTTCATTAAATAAAAGCGCTTTATTTTGTGCAGAAACTAAAAAGCCTGGTGCGATTGCGTTGCAACGAATTCCCGTGCCAGCAAAGTGAGTTGCAAGCCATTGAGTAAAGTTACTAATACCTGCTTTTGCTGCAGAATACGCTGGAATTTTAGTAAGTGGTGTATATGCGTTCATTGAAGAAATGTTGAGTATAACGCCTTTTTTCTTATTAACCATATCTTTAGCAAATGCCTGAGTAGGAAGAAGCGTGCCTTGGAAGTTAAGTTTAAACACGAAATCTACACCACTTGCGTCAAGGTCAAAGAAAGATTTGCCACCTTCTTTTGCTTCGTGTTGATATTCGTTATCGGTAGTTGCTCTAGGATTATTACCACCTGCACCGTTAATTAAAATATCACATGGCCCTAAATCTTTTATAACTTCTTGATGTACGATTTCAAGATTTTCCGGCTCTAAAACGTTAGCCTTATAACCTTTACAAATAAAACCTTCACTAGTTAAATCATCAGCAAGTTTTTTAACTGCTTCTTCATTTAAATCAAGTGCCGCAACCTTTGCGCCACTTTGCGCAAACGCTCTTGCCATTTCACCGCAAATAAGACCACCTGCACCTGTTACCACTACTACTTTGTTACTATAATCAATATTTAATGGAAGTTTAATCATCTTAATTACTCCTTAACATATATTTTTATTTGTTTTTAAGCCTATCTAACGTATCCCAAACACCGAGCATATACATAATGCCGAGCGCTCTATCGTATAAGCCGTAACCAGGGCGAACCGTACCTGGTTTTTCACCCCATAAATGCCTACCGTGGTCGGGGCGAATATAACCGTCAAACCCCGTATCGTGATACGCTCTTAAAATTTCTAAAATACCAGTGTCTCCATCGCAATCCCTATGGCTCGCTTCAGAAAAATCTCCATTTTCAAAGTGCTTTACGTTTCTTATATGAGCAAAAGCAATTCTTTTCGAGTGTTTTCTGACAATACTTGCAACGTCGTTATTTGGATTTGCATTTAAACTACCCGAACAAAGCGTTAAACAGTTATATGGATTATCTACCATTTTTAAGAACCTATCAATACTCTTTTCGTCTACAAGCAAGCGTGGAAGCCCGAAAATATCCCAAGGAGGGTCGTCCATATGAATAGCCATTTTGATGCCGGTTTCTTCACAAACAGGCATAAGTTTTTCTAAGAAATATTTAAGGTTTGCCCATAATTTTTCATGGTCAACGCCTTCGTAGGCCTTGAAAAGTTCGTCAAGTTTAGCCATTCTTTCCGGTTCCCAACCTGGGAAAGACATATTGTACTTTTCAGTAAAATCTAAAATGTATTTAGCCATTTTATTATAATCGTCTTGAATCATATTCTTTTCATAGAAAAGCGCAGTCGACCCATCGCCTACTTCGTGAAATAAATTGCTCCTTGTCCAATCAAAGATAGGCATAAAGTTATAACAAATAACTTTAACGCCAAATTTAGATAAATTGCGTATCGTTTGAATATAGTTTTCAATGTATTTATCTCTTGAGGGAAGGCCTATTTTAATATCGTCATGCACGTTTACGGATTCAACTACGTCAATATTAAATCCATATTTATCACACTCTTTCTTTACTTTAGCAATCTCTTCTTCTTGCCAAATTTCTCCTGGCATTTTATCGTGCAACGCCCAAACGATACCGGTAACGCCTGGAATTTGCTTAATATCGTTTAAACTAATTCTATCGTTGCCTTCGCCATACCACCTAAAAGTCATTTGCATGAGTTACTCCTTTGTTTATCTAACGATAAACTAACTATAATTATATATAATTATAGCACAATTTATAATAATTACAATATACAATTTTAATTTTAAGGCTTTTTACTACTATTTTCATAAATTTTTGATTAAAACTTTAAAATTGCCTTGTAAAGTCTAACTAATTAAAATATAACCTTAATAATTAGAATAAGCGTTGCAACCTAGCAACGCTTTTTATATGACGATAGTAAATAAGTTTATTTTTCGCCTAGTTATATCTTATGAAAGCCTAGTCGATAAATTAAAACTTTTTACAATAAACGATTTTTACTAAAAGCCATATTAAATATGTTTAATAATCATAGCGGCAAGGTCGGATTTACTAGTAAGACCAACTGCCTTTTCCTTGACTTCCCCACCTTTTATAACGAGTAAGCAAGGAATTGAAGAAACACCGTATTTCATAGCAAGGTTTTCACACTCGTCAACGTCGACTTTGCAAATAACCGCTTTATCGGAAATTTCTTTTCCTAATTCTTCTAATATAGGCGCTTGCATTTTACAAGGACTACACCATTTAGCATAAAAGTCAACAAGCATTGGTCTACTTTCTTCTTTAATTAAATTATTAAAATCAAACTCGCTTAAATTCTTAACGTTTTCGCTCATAGTACCTCCTTAAATATTTTTTACAAATTTTAAAAAAATATTCATTAAATTAAATTATTTATTATTTCACTAATTAAAACTTCTTTAGTCGAGCCGTCTACCATTTTCTTAATTATTACTTTACCTGACTCTAATTCATTATCGCCAATAGCAATTACGTATTCGGCACCGATTTTATCAGCGTATTTAAACTGCGATTTAAAACTTCTTTGCATATGGTCGGTTTCAGCGACAACTCCGTTTAATCGCAAATTATACGCTATTTCAAACGCTTTATCGCTTGCGCTTTCTCCAGAAGATGCAATGAACACTTTAACGCTACTTTCTTTAGGTATTTCAACGCCCGTCGCTTCCATAAGCATTAAAATTCTTTCAAGCCCCATACCAAAACCTACGCCCGGAACGGAATTACCACCGATTTGTTCGATTAAACCGTCGTACCTACCACCACCGCAAACCGTACCTTGAGAGCCGAGTGCGTTAGTTACAAACTCGAAAACCGTTTTAGTATAGTAATCTAGCCCCCTTACAATGTAAGGATTAATTCTATATTTCAAACCTGCAACGTCTAAATAATTTTGTAATTTTTTAAAGTGAACGCTACAATCATCACATAAATAATCGGTAATTTTAGGTGCGTTTTTAGTAAGTTCTTTACAGCCTTCTTCCTTGCAATCTAAAATCCTAAGTGGATTTTTTTCATATCTACTTTGACAAGTTGGGCACATTTTATTTAAACTTTCTTTTAAGTATTCTTTAAGGGCGTTATTATAGGCTTGCCTACAAGTTTTACACCCCATACTGTTTATATTAAGTTCAACCGATAAGCCGAGTTTAGTAAGTAAAGTATACGCAGTTAAAATAACTTCAGCGTCAAGGTCAGCACCATGACCACCATAAAACTCTACACCGAATTGGTGGTGTTCTCTAAGCCTACCTGCTTGTGGTCTTTCATATCTAAAAACGGGCGTTATATAATACATTTTAAGTGGCATTGCCCCACTAAATAATCCGTTTTCGATAAAAGCACGAGCAACGCCTGCAGTGCCTTCGGGTTTTAAAGTTATACTTCTATTACCTTTATCGTTAAAGGTATACATTTCTTTATTAACGATATCGGTAGTATCGCCTACGCCCCTTAAAAACAATTCCGTATGTTCAAAAGTTGGAGTTCGTATCTCTTTAATTCCAAAAAGATTAGCAACGTCTCTTGCCGTTTTTTCTACGTAGTGCCATTTATAACTGTCGTTTGGTAAAACGTCTTTAGTTCCTTTAGGTATATTTATCATAGTATCACCTTATAAAATGTATTTTTTCAAATTTCTATCGCTTTCTTCACCCTTTAAGTGCTCGATAACGTATTTCCTATCAATTTTTACCGTTGTAAGTGGGATTTTACCATCGGCGTTAAAAGATATATCTTCAATTAAATTTTCCATAACGCTATGAAGCCTTCTTGCACCTATATCTTCGCTAGACGCATTCATTTCATATGAAATTGAAGCAATTTCTTCAATTGCGTCAGGAGTAAACGAAAGGTCGATATTATCAACTAAAAGTAAAGTTTTGTACTGAAGCGTAATTGCGTTTTCAGGCATTGTTAAAATACTTACAAAATCTTCTTTTGAAAGTGAAGATAATTCCACTTTTATTGGGAAACGGCCTTGAAGTTCGGGAATTAAATCTTCTACTTTTGCAACGTGAAACGCGCCTGCTGCTATAAATAAAATATAATCTGTTTTTATAGCGCCGTATTTGGTCATTACGGTACTTCCTTCAACGATAGGTAAAATATCTCTTTGAACGCCTTCTCTAGAAACGTCTGCACCACCTCTATTAGTTTTAGCGGCAATTTTATCAATTTCGTCAATGAATATTATACCTTCTTGCTCAGCGCGCCTAATTGCTTCTGAATTAACGGCGTCGGCATCGATAAGTTTATCGCTTTCTTCAGCAATTATATATTGCATTGCTTCTAAAACCGTAATTTTTCTTTTTTTCTTGCGCTTTGGCATCATATCGCCAAAAATTGAGCCTAAGTTAATTTCAGCGCCCATACCTGGCATAATTTCAAGTTGCTTAGGCTTGTCTTCCACTTCCATTTCTATAACGACTTTATCGAGTTTATGCTCTCTTAAATCGTTTAGTATTTGCGAGCGGAAAAGGTCTTCAGGCATTTCGCCCTTTTCGTTCTTCTTTGCTTCAAGTAAAACGTTTAAAACTCTTTTTTCAGCAACGGCAGTAGCCTTTGAGGATACTACTTTTAACTGCTCTTCTTTTACAAGCCTTACACTACATTCAACTAAATCCCTTACCATAGACTCAACGTCTCTACCAACGTAGCCGACTTCAGTATATTTAGTTGCTTCAACTTTAATAAAAGGAGCGCCGACGATTTTTGCAAGCCTTCTTGCTATTTCCGTTTTACCAACGCCCGTTGGACCTTTCATTATTATGTTTTTAGGAGTAATTTCATCTCTAAGTTCAGGGGTTAACTTGCTTCTTCTATACCTATTTCTCAAAGCGATAGCAACTGCGCGTTTAGCACTCGATTGACCTATAATATACCTATCAAGTTCACTTACAATCTCTCTTGGTGATAAATTCATAACTTACTCCTTTATATCTTTTCAACGATTATATTATCGTTAGTAAAAATACATATATTGCTTGCTATTTTTAGCGCTTTTTCAGCGATTACTTCGGCAGAATAGTCTGTTTCTTGATAAAGCGCTTTAGCAGCGGCAAGTGCATAATTTCCACCGCTACCTATAGCGCAAACGCCACCGTCGGGCTCAATTACGTCGCCACTACCTGAAACGATAAGCAAATTATCTTTATCGGCACAAATAAGCATTGCTTCAAGTTTTCTTCCAACTTTATCTTCACGCCAAAGTTCAGCAAGTTGCACGGCGCTTCGCATTAAGTTGCCTGAATATTTATTAAGCATACCCTCAAAGCGTTCGGTTAAAGTGAACGCGTCTGAAACCGAGCCGGCAAAACCGATTATTACGTTGCCACCATAAATTCTTCTTACTTTTATAGCGTTATTTTTAAAGACGATGGATTCTCCCATAGTTACCTGTCCGTCGCCCGCTATTGCTGTTATTCCATTTTTTTTCACGGCACAAATAGTAGTGCCTTTAAATTCTATACTCATATTTTACTCCTACGCTTGTTTTTCGTAATTACACTTTTTATCAGAACAAAGAATTTTGCCGTCTTTTTCAATCAGATATTGTCCACAAGTCGGGCAAAGGTCGCCTGTTGGAATATCCCAACTTATAAAGGTGCAGGTAGGATAACCCGAACAACCGTAATAAACTACGCCTTTTTTCTTTGATACCATTTTTTGAGCGGGTTTATGACAAATTGGGCAAACGCCTTTTTGTTCGGTTAAACTTTTAGTTGCGCCACATTTAGCACATTTATAGTACTTGCCAAACTTACCCGTTTTAAAGAGCATAAACGAAGAACATTTCGTGCATTTTTCCGTCGTAATCTCATCGCCCTCTTGCATTTTTGTATTGCAACTTGGGTTATTACAACTTAAATATTTACCAAATTTACCTTCCCTTAAAGTCATAAGCGTTCCACAATTCGGGCAAGGCTTATCAGTTTGTTTATCATCGGGATTTCTTGTTTTTTTACATTCAGGACAATATAAAAATTCTCCAAACCTACCCTTCTTTTTTACGTATTTTGCGCCACAAGTTTCGCAAGGGATATCAGTAGGTTCACTGTTATCACCCGTTGCGTTTTTAAGGTCTTCCATAAAAGGATAGTAAAATTCACCAACCATTTTATGCCAATCTTTACCATTTTCAGCAATATCGTCAAGTTTATCTTCCATACGGGCAGTAAAATTAACGTCTAAAATATCTGAAAAATTCTTCATTAGAAGGTCGGTTGCTTCAAAAGCAATTTCACTTGGAATAAGATATTTCCCCTTACGGCTAATATATTTATGCTTAGTTAAAGTACCGATAATAGTCGCGTAAGTAGAAGGTCTCCCAATACCGTTTTCTTCAATCGCTTTAACGAGTGTAGAGTCGGTATATCTAACGGGTGGCTTCGTAAACTTTTGCTCTTTATCAAGTTTTTTAAGTAAAAGTTTTTCGCCTTCTTTTAAATCGGGTAAAAGTTTATTTTCTTCTTCGTCTTCCCCAGTTTTACCTTGAACAAAGTCGTAAACTGCTGTATAACCTTTAAAATTAACGCTTCTACCACTTGCTTTAAACCCGTACTCGTTAGACGTAGCCGTAATTTGCATAGAATTAAACTTCGCTTCAGCCATTTGAGAAGCAAGATATCTTTCATAAATTAACCTATATAAATTATAGTGGTTTTTATCTAATATACTCTTTACGCTTTCCGGAGTTATCGTAATATCTATTGGTCTAATTGCTTCGTGTGCGTCTTGAGCGTTTTTCTTCGTTGTGTATACGTTTGGTTTTGATGGAAGATACTCTTTGCCGAAGTTTTTCTCAATATATTCTAAGCATTCTTTTTGAGCGTCGTCAGAAATTCTAGTGCTATCCGTTCTAATATAAGTAACGAGCGCCAAATGACCTTTAGCAGTTTCTATACCTTCGTAAAGGTGCTGAGCAAGTTGCATTACTTGTGGAGCAGAAAGACCGAGTTTATTAGACGCGTCTTGTTGCATAGTTGATGTCGTAAACGGTGGAAGCGCGTGTGATTTAACTATTCCCTTTTTAACTTCTTTAACAGTAAAAGGAGAGTTGATACAAGCGTTATAAACTTCTTCTGCTTCTACGCTACTAGTCGGCTTAAACTTTTTGCCGTTTTTATCGGCTAGTAGCATTTTGAATTCCGTAATAGAAGATTCGGGTTTTACCTTAGCAGAAATCGTCCAATATTCTTCTGGAACGAAGTTTAAAATCTTTCTTTCTAAATCGACTACCATTCTAACGGCAACGGATTGCACTCTTCCTGCAGACTCGGCATCTTTAACTCTCGTTCTAACGAACGGCGAGAGTTTATAACCAACTATTCTATCAAGAATTCTTCTTGCTTGTTGCGAATTAACTAAATTATAGTCTATTCTTCCTGGTTCTTTTATGGCGTTTTTTACCGCTTTTTCACTAATTTCGTTAAATTTTATTCTATGAGTTTTGCCTTTTATTTCTAAAACTTCGTATAAATGCCAAGCGATTGCTTCCCCTTCTCTATCCGGGTCGGTTGCAAGATAAACAAGGTCTGCTTTCGATGCGTATTCTTTTAACTCGGCAACCGTCTTTTTTTGCTTTGGCTCTATAACGTACGTCGGCTCAAAATTATTTTCAACGTCAACGGCGAAACGCTTTTCGGGAAGCCCCCTAACGTGCCCACCACTACCAAGAACTTTAAACTTACCGCCTAAAAATCTTTCAATCGTCTTTGCCTTTTTAGGCGATTCAACTATAACTAAATGCATAATACTCCTATATATTTACCGTTACAAATTCGTTTCCACCCGTTTTTATTATAACTCCTTTAATTTCTAAAGAAGTAATAACGGGCATAAGTTCATAAATTTTCAAACCTGTTTCTAATATTATATCGTCTATTAGAGTCCTTCCGTTTTTAATGACTTCTAAAACTAACTTTTCTTCATTTGTTAGTTCAACTACTTTATTCTTTATAAAATTAAAACCTAAAACGTCGGTTATATCGTTAAGTTCGGTTACTAGATACGCTCCGTCCTTAATAAGTAAGTTTGGAAGTTCGCCACCGTACGTGCCTAAGGTGTAAGGAAATGTAAAAATTTCTTTCCCATAATCTAGCGCGAACGACGCCGTGTGCCTAGTTCCACTTTTATTATCGCCACTAATAATCAAAGTTCCTTTAGATAACCCTGCTATTATCCTATTTCTAACTGGATAATGATATGCTAGCGTTGGAACTTCAGGTGGATATTCACTAATTACTAAACCACCGTTATTTATTGCGCTAATAATATAATCACGGTTTACTTCGGATTTTATATAGTCAAGCCCACCCGCTAAAACTAAAATTAAATTACTACTATCTATCGCGCCTTTTATTGCCGATAAATCTCCACCAACTGCAACGCCAGTTACAATTACGATACCACTACTTGATAAACTGTAAGAAAACTCTTCAGTAAGTTTTAAGTATTGTGGTAACGATTTTCTTGAGCCGACTATTGAAAATTTATTTTCACTATTTAAAAGTTCAATATTGCCTTTACAGTATAAGCAAATGGGATTAATCGGTAAGTTTACAAGTTCACTTGGATAAAATTCGCTACGCTCAGTAACGACCGTAATATTTCTTTCGTTATATTTTTCAATAAGACTATCAATAAAGTTATTATTTATTGCAAGCAAAATTGACGATGCGTACTTCTCTAATTTGTTTTGCTTTAAATAATCTGTTGTTTTAGTAGGATTACTAAACAGTTCTGACGGACTATTATATAAATCTATTATCGCCCTTTTATGTTTATAATCTAAATTTAAAAATCCATCGATAAAAATTATTGCCTTTTCATCTAAATTGTATATCAATTAAACTTTCCCCTATAACCTACTGCTTCTAAAATGTGATTAACTTCAATATTTTCACTCATATCAAGGTCGGCAATAGTTCTTGCAACCTTTATAATTCTACTTCTTGCTCTTGCCGATAAATCAAGCGCCTCAAAAGACCTTTTTATAATATCTTCGCATTCTTTTGAAAGTTTACAATAATTTTTTAATTGTTTTTCGCCCATTTCAGCGTTTATATTAACGCTTTCTCCTTTAAAGCGTTCGCGCTGAATTTTACGAGCAAAATCCACTCTTTTTTTAACGGTTTCGCTATCTTCTTCTAGTTTTTCGGAAACTAAATCTTGATATTCAACGCTATCAACGTTTACTTGAATATCAATTCTATCAAGAAGTGGCCCTGAAAGTTTATTTCTATACTTTCTTATCGCCATTGACGAACAGTTACAAATTTTATCTTTAACGCCGTAGTTTCCACAAGGACAAGGGTTCATACTAGCACAAAGCATAAAACTTGCTGGATAATCAACCGAGGCTTTCACTCTCGTTACCGAAATAACCCTATCTTCAAGTGGTTGGCGTAAACACTCTAAAACCGTTCTAGTGTACTCGGGTACTTCGTCTAAAAAAAGTACGCCGTTGTGAGCCATACTAATAACACCCGGAGTCGCGTTTTGCCCACCACCGATTATAGATATTTGAGAAGCCGTGTGGTGTGGAGACATAAACGGCCTTTTAGTAATAATGCCGTTTTCGTTAGAAATTTTACCTGCAACGCTATGTATTTTAGTCGTTTCAAGCGCTTCGTCAAAACTCATATCAGGCATAATTGTTGGAATACACTTTGCAAGCATTGTTTTACCAGCGCCTGGTGGACCTATAAATAATATGTTATGCCCGCCTGCTACCGCTACTTCAAGCGCTCTTTTAGCAAACGCTTGACCTTTGACGTATTTAAGGTCAACGGAATATTCTTGCGCCTTAGAATAATTTGCGTACTCAGTATGTTCTATTGGCGAAAAATCTTCTTGCCCAAGTAAAAAATCAACAGTTTGTTTTAGTGAAGTTAAAGCGTAAACTTCAATGCCGTCTATAAAACTTGCTTCCTTTTTATTATCAAAAGGGATTATAAACTTTTTAACCCCGTCTTTTTTAGCAGAGATTATCATAGGGAGTAAACCTTGAACGGAGCGAATACTGCCGTCAAGCGACAACTCACCTAAAAAAGCGTAATCGTTAACTTTATCGTTTAAACCAATTTGTGCCGACTTTAAAATGCCTACGGCAATCGCCAAATCTAAATACGCGCCTTGTTTTTTAATGTCAGCAGGTGCCAAGTTAATAGTTATTTTATGATTAGGAAATTTATACCCACTATTTTTAATAGCGGAACGCACCCTTTCTTTCGACTCTTTAACAGCAGCGTCAGGAAGCCCTACTATATCAAATGCGGGAAGCCCGGCAGAAACGTCAACTTCCACGTCAACAGGATAACCGGTTAAGCCTATTAAAGCGTAACTTTTAATTTTAGCGAGCATTTAAACCTCCTTAAATCACCAATACTTTCCCATTTTATATAATAAGTATTGTAAACCAACTTTTTAAAAAAGTAAACAGTTTTTAAAAACTTTTTCTATCTTTATATATAATATATAGATAGCATTAAATTCTAAATATATTATATATATTTAAGATAGTAAAGTATTCCAAAAAAAAATTATTGCAAAATAACTATTATTATGTTAAAGTATTTATATGATTACTTTTAATAACTCTTGGGACGGTATTTTAGCCCCATTATTTAATGACGATAAGTATTTAGCAATAAGAAATTTTTTAAAAGAAGAATATAAAACTCAAACTATATACCCTAATATGCACGATATTTTTAAGTGTTTTATTAAAACCGATTATAACGATATAAAAGTTGTTATTTTAGGGCAAGACCCTTACCACGAAAAAGGTCAAGCACAAGGTATGAGTTTTTCAGTGCCCGACGGAATTAAATTCCCCCCATCTCTTAAAAATATCTTTAAAGAACTTAAATCCGACCTTAATATTGACGCTCCTATATCTGGCGATTTAACTAAATGGACTGAGCGTGGTGTTTTACTTCTAAACACCGTATTAACGGTTAGAGAAGGTATGCCTAATTCTCACAAAAACTGCGGTTGGACTTGGTTTACCGATGAAGTTATATCTTTAATTTCCAAACGCGAAAAACCCGTAGTGTTTATTTTATGGGGCGCAAATGCAAGGGCTAAAAAGGGCTTGATTGACACTTCGCGTCACTTTATTATAGAAAGTGCTCACCCGTCGCCTTTTTCGTGTAATTACGGTTTTTACGGCTCTAAACCCTTTTCAAAAGCAAACGAATATTTAATTAAAAGTGGAATTACGCCTATCGAGTGGGATTTGAATAAATAAATTTAAGGAGCGGTTATATGAACTCACATAATAAGAAAATGATAGCCCCTATCGTTGTTACTATAATTACCGTTTTATACTATATTTTATATTTTGCATTTATAATTTCACTTATAAACGGCGTATGGAAATATTTATTAGGTATAATACCACTAATATTTTCAATAATAATGGTAGTGGTTTTAATTGAAAGAATAAAAGAAATAAAAAAAGGAGAAGAAGATGATATTAGTAAATACTGATTATATTTCTGGAAAAGAATTAGAAACTTTAACTATTGTTAAAGGAAGCACAATTCAATCAAAACATTTAGGTAAAGACATTGCCCAAGCGTTTAAATCAATGGTTGGTGGCGAATTAAAGTCTTATAACGAAATGATGAACGAAGCAAGGGCGATTGCTACTAAAAGAATGGTTGCCGAAGCCGAAGCATTAGGTGCTGATGCTATTATAAATATAAGATACGCTTCTTCAGCAATTATGCAAAGCGCTGCAGAAGTAATAGTTTACGGAACAGCCGTTAAATTTATAAATAAATAATTAGAAAAAACTAAAAGCACTATCGGTTGATAGTGCTTAATTTTACAATTCAAAAACGTTTATAATTGTCTTTTTCTTTTTAATAGCGTAATCGTATGCAAGTTTAGTTCCAGAAGTTTTACTTGCATATTTTTTATTGCTTTTGGGCTCGTAGGTTCTATCATAAAAAAATATACAATAATCGCTATCATTTATTATTGCTTCGTTTCTTTCAACGTAACTTAACCTACCTGCCGTATATTTTTTTGAAAACTCAACTTCTTCTTCCATTACACAAAAATGAACTTCTTTATTTAAAACGTTTAAATACGCTCTTTTTAATCTT